>CBFHTC010000001.1:0-238639 GCA_965658815.1 Rickettsiaceae bacterium | reverse complement strand
CGATCTTGGATTGAACATTTTTAAAAATATCCGATCTTGGATTGAACATTTTTAAAAATATCCGATCTTGGATTGAACATTTTTAAAAATATCCGATCTTGGATTGAACATTTTTAAAAATATCCGATCTTGGATTGAATATTTTTAATACACATACTTAACTTCATTTTAAAAACATCTGATTAAGATTGAAATTTTTTATAGTAATAAAATATCTCATGAATACACGGATAGTTTGCTACAAAAACAAAAATATATACCAAGAAAGGAATTTAAAAAGCATTTTAGCTTATTAATCTTTTGAGCAACAAGGCTTGAATCAATAAAAAAGCGCTTTTTGATACAACCATGACATCATGCTTTACAATGTCATATACATTTAACCCCTCTACAGAAAGAACGTTTTTATTTATGATGTTTCTAGATGACTTAGCAAAGCTTTCTTTTATTTTATCATCAATAAAAAGTACTTTTTTGTTATTGTTTAAATCAAATGTTTTTAACAAATCGATAAAGTCTTTTGTTTTAATAGAGTCGGAAAAACCATCTACTAAGAACAGTTCGTTCGCTTGTATCTTATCATTTAAAGCATATAGTAAACCTCTAGCTTTAACCTTCTTGTTTAAACTTTTCTTTCTAATATCACCCCTTGGAGCAATAGCTGTATAACCTCCTACCATTAAAGCAGAACGGGAGGTTCCTTGTCGAGCCCTTCCTGTTCCCTTTTGTTTAAAAGGCTTCTTACCACTTCCCGATACCTCACTTAAGTTTTTAGTCTTATTGGTACCTAACATACGTTCAAATAAGTTATGATCTATAACAGATTTAACAATATGCATATCCGGCGCTTCTGAAAACACTTCATCCACTTTTAAATCCTCAATGAATTCTTTATTCAAATGATTTAATATTTTTAATTTTATCATAACAAACCCCTATATATCTAATTGTTTAATGTTTTCTTTTATAGCCGTCGTCACAAATACAATGGCTTTTTTTGGCCCAGGAATTGCACCAACAATGGATAATAAATTATTCTTTTCGTCAATTTCATGTATACTTAAGTTTTGTTGGACAACTTTTTCACATCCCATGTGACCGGCCATCTTTTTGCCTTTAAAAACACGACCAGGGTCTTGACACTGACCAGTGGACCCATGAGACCTATGAGCCTTTGAAACTCCGTGAGATGCTCTCAAACCAGAAAATCCATGTCGCTTCATGGGACCGGCAAATCCTTTTCCTTTTGATATACCTCTTACATCAACATGATATATATTTTCAAAATCCTTTACAGAAAAGGATGTTTTATCTAATAAATTATCAGATACTGTAAATTCTTTTAAAACCTTTTTCTCTTCCATCTTGAGAGCCGAGAACATACCTTTTTGAGGCTTGTTTAAGCGCTTTGGTTTTTCGATACCTAAAAGTACTTTTTTATTATTTAAATTATTTATTTTTAAATTTTTAGGAACGTGAATAAGTGTAACCGGAATCATGACGCCCTGATCATTAAAAACAGATGTCATTCCTACTTTTCTTCCTATAACTCCAAATTTATGCATTTTTTACCTTAGTAGATTGCGTATATTAATTAATAACTTTAGTTATATTCCTTCATCATACAATATATTTAGAATATTTTCAAGTCTTTTAATAAATTTTTTTTCGTTTTTTCATGAAAATATTAGCTAAATATAATATTCTACTAAATTTTAAATACTACTCTTTATTTTTTATTACTTTTATAGTATAATAAATAAAAAAAAAATTTTAATTAAAATGCTAAGTTTTATATATAGAAAAATGACCGGACTTTTCGCTCATAACCTTGGTATCGATTTGGGAACATACAATACATCGATATACTCTCCAAATAAAGGAATTATTTTAAGCAGCCCATCCCATGTTATGTATTATAACGGAAAAAATATTGAATATGGTCATGCTGCAAAAGTCACAATAGGAAAAGAGTCGAATAATATGAAAATCGTTCGACCATTGCGATATGGAGTTATCAATGACCCCGTAGCCACTCATATTATGATCAAGAATTTCTTGAAACAGGCTAGAAAAAATAGATTTTTTGGATTAATTAAACCAAATATCTTGATATGCGTTCCCGCTAGCTGCTCAGACGCAGAAAGAAAAACTATCGCTGAAACTACTTACAAAGCAGGAGCATCAAATGTGTCACTTGTAAATGAAACAATTTGCGCCGCTTTGGGAGCAGGATTTGATATGAAAGAAGCAAATGGATACATGATTATGGACCTAGGAGGAGGAACTGTTAACTATGGAATTTTGTCTCTTGGAGGAATGGTATCTCAGCTGTCTATGCCCCTTGGAGGAGACGAATTAAATGAAAAAATTCAACTCTATGTGAAGAAGAAATTTCAAATCAATATAGGAATCAATACTGCTGAATATATTAAACATACCATTGGTAACGCTATGCCGGATGTAAACTTTATTAAAGAATCCTCAAGTTCTATAAATATAGTCGGAACAGATGTGCAACATAACCCAGTCGAGTTCACTATATCATCTCAAGATGTATACGAAACAATCTCTCCTATATTAAAAAATATTGCAGATCACGCAAAAAAAATGATTCAGCAACTTCAACCAGAATTAGCTGGAGATATATTTAAAAATGGTATATATCTGACTGGTGCAGGATCTAAATTAAAAAACTTAGATAAATTTTTAACAAATGAAATTAAAATTCGATGTAATATGACTGAAAATCCAGAACAATGCGTCGCCATTGGTACTGGAAAAATATTTGAATCTTTTAACGAATATAAACACCTTACACAAAGATATTAATTTTAATTTCTTATAGCTCTTTGATATATATTTTGTAATAAGCTCTATGAGTAAATTTAAAAAATAATTCATGAACCCGATCTTTTATACTAGTTTGAAATAGTTATAATTCTAACTTTGAGAACATATTACGTAACTCTAAATAAGATTGGTTTTTACGAACACTGACTAAAAAGTGGTTTTTCGGAAAGTATAATCTTGCAAGATTTCTAACTCTTCGCTTTAATAAATTTCGTACCACCGCTCCTCCAACCTTTTTAGCCACTCTAATATAAACACGAAGGTTATTATGTTTATATTTAGAGGAAAATAGAGAAACCTGATTTGAAAGAAAATACTTGTTTTTTATAATAAATCTACCACTTGGCAATAGCGTACCTACCTTTTGCTCTACGCGCATTTATTATTTTTCTTCCTCCAGCCGTAGCCATTCTTGCTCTAAAGCCGTGCTTTCTAACTCCTTTAAGGTTAGTTCCTGTTTTTAACATAGACTTTTGTTATCTGTTACAAGATTATAGCAAAAAAAAACTATTATTTCAACTAAGAAATAACTCTAAAGACATGATTTTATATAAAAATTTTTAAATTATTTTTAAATACTTTTCTCTTTTAAAGATTCAATTCCTGAAATAATTTCAATTAACTGATTAGTAATCGCAGACTGTCTAATTCTATTCATTTTCATTAAAAGATTTTGTGATAATTCTTTAATGTTTTTTGTAGCACTATCCATTAATCTCATTCTAGCCGATTCCTCACTGGCCTGAGAGCTAATTAAAACGTAATAGAAAATCGCCATAAAATAAGTTGTTAAAAATTCATCGATATCAACCTCTGCTAGCACCTCATCCTTATTGTTTTTAATTGATTGAACAGTGTATACCTCTGGGGTATGAGTAATCACATTTATAAATTTTTCATATATAATAAACACCTGTTGTCGATTTGTAATCAAGCCGATAATCTTGTCAATAGAAAGATTTATCTGTGACTCATAAGAACAAAATTCAACTTTTATATTGGAATGAGAAGAAAATATAGTTTGAAGCTTTTTGCCAAAAACATATATTTTTACATTAGAGAAAGTATTGCTTTTATAAAAATTAAGAAATTTTCTAAAAACAATCATATTAAAATTACCACATAACCCTTTATCTGTACCAAAAACAAACAAGATCTGTTCATCTTTATTAAAATCAAAAGAGATGCTTATATCATCATAAATATCTTTATTATGTTTAGCTACATAGATAGCGTTTCTTAATTTTATAAATCTGACAGAAGAAATATTATTTACAGCATTAGTAATCTTTTGTGTTGATAATATCGAATCTCTTCGTTTCTTTAAAATATTTAAATCAGACATAACATTCTATCAACATATAACAAAGGATTTTGTTTTAGAAACCTTCTTGCCCGGAGCAATAGTAACAGTGCTATTTAACTCATATTGTTTATTTTCAGGATTATGAACATGATATTTTTTATCAGATCTTATTATTTTTTCATATAAAGGGTGTCTTTTTGTAATAGAGACTGATACAGTAACTGTTTTGTCCTTAACTTTTACTACTTTTCCTATAAGTTGGCCTTTGGTCTTTAATGTTGTCATATTTAATTACCTTTTTTTAAATTTTTGAAAGTTTTTAACTTTGCGACATAAGTTCTAAATTTCTTAAATTGAGAAGTGTCTTTAAGTATATTTGTTGACTTCTTCAGCCTCATCATCAATAAATGATTTAGAGAATTTTTTATTTCTTCATCAATATTTTTTATATTAGATAATACTTTTTGTATTTGCATTTGTAAAATATCTTTATAAGTATTATATACAATAAAATTAAAAAAATAAATAGATATAATAGAATATTTTTAAAAATTTTTATATCCGTATTGTGAATAGAAAGATAAATTAGTATAATAGAATAAAATTAGAGACATTAAAAACATGATAAGTAAAATATTACATACGATACTTATAATCTTTATATATAGATTATGCTTACAAATACCAGCGCCCGGTGCGCCCGATAATATTATAACGGATATGCCAGAAACATCATCAAAATTGAGCTTATTAGGATTTTTGAGTAAAATATCAGGAGCAAAAACAGGAAGTATCTTTGTCTTAGGAATATCACCTTATATAATGACGTCTATATTAGTACAGTTAATCTTCTTAACTTTTGACTCACTTAAAAAATATAAAGAGCAAAATCCTATGATGATTAATCAAATGACTCGTATACTATCAATATTTTTTGCTTTTATTCAACTAAGGTATATGAATACAAGTTGGCCTTTTGAATCTGATATAGATAAGTATATCTTTGTCTTATCAATTGTCACAGGAAGTATAATAGCAATGTGGCTTTCAGAAAAAATATCAGAACAAAAAATAGGAAATGGTACATCTATTATTATATTTTCAATAACAGTTGCTTTAATTCCACAAAACTTTTTATCTTTGTTTAATAAATTAGAAACAGGAATTATATCTTCTCCAACCGTTATTATAGAAATAGCTTCGTTTATTTGTGTTTTAATTATCGTTATTTTTGCAGAGTCTGCCGTGAGAAAAATATACGTACTACACTCTTCTCAACAAAATAAGTACTCACAAGATAATTTTATTCCTCTCAAACTAAATCCATCAGGCATACTGCCTATTATTTTTACAAAAATGTTTGTAACTGTTATCATTTCATCTTTTATAGCATATATCTCTGAGACATTTAGTGTGTTATCATTTTTGCCTTATTACTTGTCTCCAAATCAGCCTTACTACATTATTTTCGAGATTATAGTACTGACCTATATGACATATGCATTTACATCTGTTATCTTTGAAGGTAAAGTAATTGCTGAAAATTTACAAAAACAAAATACATATATTCGAGGAATTAAGCCAGGAAAAAATACCGAGAATTATTTTAATTTAGTTATCAATAACATTAACATTGTATCTATTATTTATATATCTACTATTGTCATTTTATTGCCATCTTTATTAATTAACAATCTTATGAATGAAACAGCTTTTCAGGGAATTAGTATGTTGATTATGGTTAGTGTAGTTATCGATACTTTTAGCCATATACAAAATAATCAAATGAATATAAAATACAATTCCGTAAAACAAAAAATAAAATTTATTAGATAACTCTATTGTTTTTTATAGAGAAAATTTATATCATTAGTATACAAATCAATCAAACTCAATGAATAAATATATAATCTTTTTATTAGGATTACCTGGCTCCGGAAAAGGACAAATATCTCAAAACTTATTTTTAAAACACAATATTCCCTCTGTCTCAATAGGTCAACTATTACGAGATTGCCCAAATAATAATGAGATCAAGGCTAAAATGCTACAAGGCTCTATTCTAGATGATGATATCATAATTGATATTACAGATAATAAAATTCGAGAAATAGAAAAAGATCACAATAAATTCTACATCATAGATGGATTTCCTAGAACTGTAAAACAAATGAAGCATATTAATGCTAAATATTCAAATACAATTTTTATTACTCTTGAATGCGATATTGAAACTTTAAAAAATAGAATTATTCATAGAGTATTATGCAGTAATTGTAACGCCGTATACAATACTTATTATGAAACAGTAAAAAAATGTATAAAATGCTCATCTTCTACCTTTAAAAAAAGACCAGATGACTCAGAAGAGGTTTTCTATAACCGCATTAAAATACAAAAAGAAGCTCATGATAATATAATCAAACTTTTAGGAGACAAGGTTTATACTATAAAATCAAATGAATCTCAGGAGGAGATTGAAAATAGCTTTATGAATATTATTAATAAATATTAAATCAACTGATTAAATTAATTGTTTTGCAAATTCGATATATTGAGCAACCGATATATTCTCCGCTCTTAAATTGCGTATATTAGACTCTGCTCTGATATTTAAAGTATCTAACATTTTACCAATCTTCTTACGAGAATGAGAAAATAATTTATTTGTGACAATCTCTAATTTTTCAATCAACTTTTCATCATAATTAATGTTTGTAAATTGAATTGTTTGCGATATTACTTTTGGCTTAGGAAAGAATACATTTGGACTGACTTGAAATCCTAAATTCACATTAGCAATAGATTGGATAAAAACGCTTAGTCTTCCATACTCTTTACTTCCAACAGTGGCGCAAATTCTCTCTGCTACTTCTTTTTGTACTAAAAAACTCATTGAACTTGGTCTGACCATCTTTAAAAGCCTAATAATAATTAATGTCGCTATATTATAAGGCAAATTCCCTACAATAATAAAATCCTTTAGTCCTAAAGAGGTAAAATTAAATTTTAATGCATCTTCTATAAAAACAATAACCTTGCTATCAATATTATCTAAGGTTTCTTTAAAGCGAATATCTTTTTCAATGATATATAGTTTTTGTAAATTATTATTTAACTTAACAATTAACTTACTTAAAGCTCCTAACCCTCCTCCAATCTCAATAATTGTAGGAAACATATCACTTCTTGAATACTCTATTATTTTACGTAAAATATTTTGATCAGTTAAAAAATTTTGGCCAAAATGCTTCTTTGGCGCAATATGATTATTAGACATATTTTTTGTTGTGCCATTTGTGGGATTCAAACCCACGACCCCCTGTTTACAAGACAGGCGCTCTATCACTGAGCTAAAATGGCATATACAATATATTAACAAATATTTTTATGTATTACAATAGTATGATCTTGATTTTTTATATAAAATTTTATATAATGAACACAAGTGATATAAAATTATGAAACGCAAACTATATATTCTTTGTTTAACTGTTTTTAGTGAAAATGTTGAGATCAAACTTCCTCCTAAAATAACTTTTTTCAATTTAACAAAAACATTTGATACTCATATATCATCTAATATTTTTACATTTGGAACAGGTCTTATTCATATATTAAAGATACCTAATTCTCAAGAAATACTGCTATTCAACACAGTGGTCGGTTTGCTCTTCGACAAGAATAAGTTCTCCTCAACGCACAATACCTCAAAAGCAAATATTTCTGCAATATGCTTATTGCCGATTGACTTTGTTGGAGGTTATAATTTTTCATTGTCTAATAATCTATTTGCAACAATTGATATACATTTGTTTAAATCATATAGAGATATACTAAAGAAAGATGATATTAAGATGTTAGCTCTATTAAGAATAATACCTATAGAATTAAATTTAGGTATTGGTTATAAATTTTTCTCATTTCTTTGGAGCTCTTTTAATATCAAATTTCCACTATATACAACATTGTATCATGTTATAGCTTTCTCAGAGGAGCATTACACGGACAGAAGTGCTGCAAAAAACGACAAAAATGAGGTTCTCAATAAAGCAATTTTCTCTTACATGACGAAACCTATACTTTTTCTAACTTTGTTTTCAATCAATTTTGATATAGCTATTATTAGAATTAATTATTTCTTTTCAATTGGAATAAAAATAAAAATATGTGGGGACGTAAAATTGAATGGAATAGATGAGAATAACAAGATAGATAACCTATATACAACGACCCCACATATATCATTATCGATGATAGGTATATATCACAGCTCTATACCTCAATATGTAGTATAGTTAGAATATAGCACAAAAAACAATTTCTTTAAAATTAAATTTAAATCTCTTGATGATGTGATACAGAATTACTCATAACAGAATAAATTTTAATCGTTATAAAACTATTTATGAATATTATACTATTTATGAATATTATACTATTTATGAATATTATGTAAATCTTAATGATGACTGCTATATCAATGTTCAAGTAATATTATAAATATTATCTTTTATGATTCATGGGAATATAGTAAACGAATGTTATTTATCTTTAACAAATAATTTATTATGCACCATAGGATCAGCGGGAACATCATTTAAAATAGACATCAACTCCGATGTAGGATTTTCTATAACAATCAATCTTGAGTGAGTTGCTCTATGCATGATAAATTTAGACTTTTTAAAGATATGGTGAGAATTGTTTACAACATATCTATCTAATACAGTAGGAAGAGGTATAGCGCCTATAACTGCAACTCCTGATTTATTGATAGTACGAATTATTTCTCTAACAAATTTATCTAATACTTTGTGATCATAAGACATAAATTTAATTCTAATAGATTTAGACATAAGATACCTTTTTAAGTTGAAGCCTTCTTAGCAACTTTGTCTAAAGTAAAATTTTTAACCATTGGAAGAATTTTGGTTACAACTCCAGCACCAATGGTACGATTTCCTTCACGAATAGCAAAACGATCTTGCTCAGAAACAGCGACTCCATGGTGAAGAGTAACTTTCAATTTAGCTGTATCTCCAGGCATCACCATTTTTTTAGACTCATCGACAATATCTAATTGAGCAGTAACGTCTGTAGTTCTAATATATAACTGAGGACGATAACCAGTTCTAAATGCCTTATCTCTTCCTCCTTCTTCTTTAGTTAGAATAACTACTTCAGCCTCAAAACAGTTTTGAATAGTTACAGTTCCTGGTTTAGCTATAATAAAACCTCGGCTAATTTCTTCTTTTTTAATACCTCTTAGCAATATTCCAACATTATCTCCAGCTTTACCTTCTTTTAAAGATTTGTGAAACATTTCAACTCCAGTACATGTAGTATTTTGAACTTTATCATCTCCGATAATATCTACTTTATCCCCTTCTTTTACTGTACCTTGTTCTATTTGACCAGTAGCAACAGTTCCTCTTCCTTGAATATTATAAACTCCATCTACAGAGAATAAAAACGTTTTATCAACTTTTCTTGCTGGGGTAGGAACTCTATCCAAAGCATCCAAGAGATCTTGAATTTTTTGCAACCAAGGGTCATCTTTTGAAGTTGCTTCAAGAGCCTTTAGAGCTGAGCCGGTAATTATTTCGGAACCAGTAAATCCATATTTTTCTAAAAGCTCTTCAACTTCCATTTCAACAAGAGCTAAAGTTTCTTCGTCGGCCATATCGGATTTGTTTAAAAATACAACAACGTGTTTTACGTTTACTTGTTGTAATAAAAGCATATGCTCTTTTGTTTGAGGTGCACAACCAGAAGAACCATCAACAACAAGAATAGCCATATCCATTTGAGCCGCTCCAGTAATCATATTTTTAACATAATCGGCGTGACCAGGACAGTCGACGTGACCATAATGGTACTTGCTAGTTTGATATTCAACGTGAGAAGCTTTTATTGTTATTCCTCTAGCTTTTTCTTCTGGAGAGTTATCAATTGAGTCATAACTTCTTTTATTTCCCCCAACTATAGTAAGGGCCGCTGTTAAAGTAGTTTTACCATGGTCAACGTGACCAACCGTTCCACAGTTTCTATGTTCTAAAACCATATAATAAATTTTGTTTTATATAGTCTAACACAAAATAAAACATATTGCAAGTGAAATTTTCCTTTTTTTGTCTATTATGTTAAATTTTTTAGTGATATTTTTTTTTGTTTAGTTTAAAAGTGAAGGATATTATATAGATATAATAGCTAAGTTTTTTTAATACTCTTAATTAGCGCATAGAACTCCTCTCCAGTCAATTCTTTTTTCTTCACTAAAACGGAATGAGCGCGTTTAATTATATGCAAATTATTTTGTAAAATTTCTTTCGCCGTTTTATAGTTTTCGTCAATAATCAATTTTACTTGATTATCAATCGATTTTTTTTCTTCTTCTGAAACATATTGACCATCAACATAATCATGAAAATGAACCAATTTGTTTTTTCCAAATCCATATCTCTTGATCATATTTCTCGCTATACCTTGTACTTTCGAAAGATCGCTATAAGGCCCGCTAGACACTTGACTCTCACCTTCTATAAGTTCTTCCATAATGTAGCCAGCTAAAGCCACTTGAATCTCATAATTAAACTCTTCTCGTGTTATTCTTGTCTGATCATAGTCTCTATAGTAGGCAACCCAACCTAGAGCGTCTCCTCTTGGTTTTGCTGAGATTTTATATATTTTAGATACATCGTAATAATAAACCATAAAAGCATGCCCTAGCTCATGAAAGGCCGTCATGTTATAAGCTTTGATTTCTCTTTTATCCGAAATAGGAATTTCTTTAAGTACACCAAAGTAAACTTTATCTATAGCTTCAGTGAAAATTTCCTTATTTAAATACAAATTTTCTCTTGCGGCTATAATCGAAGCTTGACGAACAATATTAGCTATATCTGCAGGGCTGGCATTAGATAAAAAATGAGAGAATTGGAAGGTGTCTATATCATCATTTTCTACATATGGATATAATGATAGATAATGCTTTAATATCTGTTGACGTATAGGCGCTTTAGGATAAGGAATTTCAATATGCAAATCCAATCTTCCACCTCGTAAAAGAGCTTCATCTAAGTCATCTTTTATATTTGTCGCTCCAATAAATAAAATATCTTTATTATCTTTAAATCCATCTAATTCAGCTAAAAGTTGATTTAAAATCTGCGCATGACTATCGTCTCGATTTCTTTTTTTACCAATCGCGTCAATTTCATCAAAGAAAATAACAACTTTACCTAGTTTTCTAGCATATTCAAATAATCTTTTTATATTTTGAGCACTTTCTCCTACCCATTTGCTTTCTAATGAAGAGGAAGGTACCTGAATAAACTTAGCGTTTGCATTTTTTGCAATATACTTTGCTATTAAAGTTTTTCCGGTGCCAGGCCGTCCGTACAACAATACACCTTTCGTCATATCAATATTTTGATATTTATGAGGATTGTTATAATAATCCACAATAGTATCAACCTCCTGCAACACCGATGGATCTAAAAAGATCTTTACATCTTTTAAGTTGGTTTCAACATGAAAATTATTATTATTGTATGATTGAGATGATGATACTGAATGTGCAAGTGAGTAGACCTCTATCACAATAAAAACAAATAAGGCCAGAGAAAGTAATTTCAATCCATTGTAAAACAAACTAAATAAAGACCATTTTTCTTTCATTTCTATATGAACATCATTTACTTTTGCAACTTGATAAATTTCATTAAATATTTGATCTCTATGGCTAATATAAATCTTCCTTGTTTCATTCTTATTACTGTAGGCAATCACGGTATCTTGATAGCATACCAACTTCTTTACCTCTCCACTCTTGATAGAGTGAATTAAATTATTAAACTCATCCGTCATAGTTATATTTATTATTTTTTTACAGATGTATTATACATAATAAAATTCATTTTAGCAATATATTAATTCATTTTTTTTTTAAACTTTTAGACGTCTGAAAATACATCAAAAAAGAGATATTCTTAATATAATAGATTTTTGTTTTAATTTATCTTAATTTTAATTTTAATTTGTCTTAGCGCTAATTCGCTTTGTTATAAAAATAAAAACAAAAAAATATAAATGATCGTTTTTAAACCTCAAAGTCCTTTTGAAAATTTAAAAAAAAAATCACAATCAGCTGATGAAAATATTATAAAAGCAATTGTTATGCAAGCAATTATAGATGCGACAAACACTAAATTTGACGATAAAAATCGTATTAAAGCTTTAAAATGGTTTTATTCAGAAGAATTTAAAAAATATTGCGAATTAATAAATCAAGATTATTTGTGCGTAATATCAAAAATTTTTAACATTATTCATAATTTCTATCAATCACATAAAATATAATGAGATAAAACTATATAATACAATTGATTATCAGTTATTTTGTGAATATAATATAATAAAAAACTAGATATGTGTATAATATACTAATAAAATTATCAGGCGAATATTTAGAGCTATTTAATGAAAATAAAATCAATAACATCATTCAACAAATTAAGCAGCTAATTCAGCATAAATATAAAATATCAATTGTTATCGGAGGAGGTAATATAATTAGATCAAAGAACTTTAAATCTAAACTTTTAAAAGATTATCAAATTGATATATGCGGAATGCAAGGTACAAAATTAAACGGTATGATACTAAACTTTGCTTTACAGAACGCCGGATTTAAATCACAAATAGTCAATGATTTTGAATTTGATTTAAATAAAATTAATTTATTTACTCAAGGTATAAATAATCCATATTTTAGTACCGATATGGCTTCTGTTGTAAAAGGTAAAATAATATCAGCAGATATAATCATTAAAGCGACAAACGTAGATGGATTATACACTGCTGATCCAAATACAGATTCTTCTGCTAAAAAAATCACAAAATTATCTTTTAAAGAGTATATAGAAAGTAATTTACAATGTATAGATATCAATGCAGTTCAATTTGCTAAAGCTCATAACTTAAAAATACAAATCACAAGTATTCAAAATTTATTTAATAATATTCATAACAAAAATGGAAGCTTTTTGTGTAATTAATAAGATACATTCGGATATTACATGAATTAATCTTGATTAGTAAATAATTTTATATTATAATCTTATTATTCGTTAAAATATATAAATGACAAAAATTATAACTAGATTTGCACCCTCTCCTACAGGAAATTTACATATGGGTAATGCAAGAATTGCGATACTAAATTGGCTTTTTGCCCAGAAATATCAAGGAGATTTTTTATTAAGACTAGATGATACAGATAAATCTAGATGTAAAGAAGAATTTACTAAATCAATTGAAACTGACTTACAATGGCTTAAAATCGACTGGAAGTATAAATTTCATCAAAAAGATAGAATAGATAAATACATAGAGGCGCAAAAAAAACTTGGAGACAGATTATACCCCTGCTATGAAACACCTGAAGAATTAGATATAAAAAGAAAAATACTTAAGTCCGCCGGCAAAGCCTGTGTATATGATAGACAAAGATTTTCAGAATCTCAAATAGAAAAATATATAGACGAAGGGAGATCTCCTCACTTTCGATTTTTATTAAACTCAAAACATATGTCTTGGAACGATATGATTCGTGGAGAAGTATCATACGATTTATCAAACATCAGCGATCCCGTACTAATTCGAAATAATAAATCATTTACGTATATGCTATGCTCAACAGTTGATGATGAAGATCATAGTGTTTCTCATATTATTCGAGGAGAAGATCATATAGTAAACACAGCCGTGCAGAAACAATTAATTGAAGCGCTAAATTATAAAATACCTACATGGGGTCATGCCAGCTTGATATTTGATAAAAATGGCAAATTGTCAAAACGAAATACATATAAAAGCGCTTCTTACCTAAATGAGATTAAAGATTTAATTTGTCCTGAGACTATTCTGTCTTTTTTATCCACAACAGGAAGATCAAAAAACACAAAGCTATTTACAAACATAAAAGATTTAATTGATGATTTTGATATCAACCATTTTTCAAAATCAAATACAATATATGACTTTGACCAAATTGTTCATATGAATAAAAAATTTATACAACTCCAAGATTCAACATATTTTAATATAAATGCAGAACTTTGGAACTTGATAAAAATGAATATAGCAAAAATAAATGAAATTGATTTCTGGAACAAAACATTAATGAGCAAAAATAACTTTATCGAAAAACAAAGACTGGATATCGATGAGTCCGTCGTTCAGACAGCAATTGACTCCATTCCATATGAGTTTAATTTAGAGAGCGCTAATCAATGGTTTATAGAAATACAAAAAAAACATTTAGAATATAAAGTTAATCAAATCAAAAAATCTATTCGTATCATATTAACCTCTGTAACCAATGGGCCAGAAATTCATAACTTACTTCATTTTTTAGGTTATGATGAAGTAATGTCACGACTAAAAAATTATGCTTGATATCTCAAAGATTCAAAATAAAACGCTTATTGCTTGCTCTGGAGGAATTGATTCATTAAGTTTGCTAATATATTTAAAAAAACAAAATTTTAATATCTCTGCATTGCATATAAATCATGAAGTACAAAAAGAGAAATCTACACAAATGGCCGATGAATTAAAAAATATCTGCAGTCAATATAATATTAATTTTTATGAAGTTAAAATTGGAAATAAACTTAATAAATTTACTCAAGCAGAAATGAGAAAAGCTCGATACGAAGCACTTGTTCAGTTTGCTAAAGAAAATCATTACAAACAAATATGCTTAGGTCATACGCAAGATGATCAAATAGAAAATTTTTTAATGAGATTGTTTAGAGGGTCAGGTATTGCAGGATTATCAAGTATGCATAATTATTTTTCTATAGATGATATTGAGTTTATAAGACCTTTGATAAATACACCAAAATCAATCTTACAAAATTATCTTATAGAGTTAAAAATAAATTGGATAGAAGATTTATCAAATTTTGAAACAAAATATTTTCGTAATAAAGTTCGATTGGAGGTTTTACCATTTTTAAAAAAATACAATAAAGATATATATAATAATATTAATATTGTTCAAAAAAATCTTTCTGAAACAAAAAGCTTTATCGATCATTATATTAGACAATATTTACATAAAAATTTAGTTATTGAAAATGATAATCACTATATCATAAAAGATTTATATCAAGAGCACGAATTTATACAAAATGAAATCATCAATCAAGTAGCAAATAAAATATCAAAAGTAAACTCTCGCATTAATATTTCTAATGGATTTTACGGAGAGATTGGTAAAATATACTTTATTTTTAAAGATGACTTAAGTATGAAAATAAAGGCCAGTTAACTAAGTCTTATTTTGCTATAAAATATGGAACTTTTTTATAATTTATTGTATAAAATATTTGTGTTTTAAATAAAATTCGGATATACTTTACCTATAAAATTATATATGTTATGATGAAATATGTAAAACTGGTCATTTCTATTATTGCGTTTTTAATATTAGGAGCGGCAATTATAGAATTTAATTTAGCTGATGGAACAATTAAAACATCGGAATTTTTAGCAAAATTAAACAATGATGAAATCAAATCAATTAAATCAATATACACAAACAATTACGGAAAAATTTATGTCACCGATAAAAATGATATAAAATATTCTTTTATTGCCGGTAATGGATCTTTACAAAATGATCTGGTAAAAGAAGCATTATTAAAGAACAACGACATAGAAGTTGAATCTATTGCAGAAATTAATCCATTTAGCTCACTATTAATGATTATATTTTCATTTGCGCCTATTTTGTTGGGTATAGGATTTTTTATTTATTTATCAAGCAAATCCAGTGGAGCTGGAATACTTTTTTCAGAAGAGAAGAAAGTTGCAAAAAAACCAAACACAAGATTTGATGACGTACAAGGAGTAGACGAAGCTAAAAATGAAATGAAAGAAATTGTAGATTTTTTAAAAAACCCTCTTAAATACGACAAAATAGGAGCAAAAATTCCTAAAGGTTGTTTATTGATCGGAGAACCAGGAACGGGAAAAACGCTTATGGCAAAAGCTATTGCCGGTGAAGCCCATGTACCATTCTTTGACGCCTCCGGATCAGAATTTATAGAATTATTTGTGGGCATGGGAGCAAAAAGAGTGCGTGAATTATTTGCAAAAGCAAAGAAAAATGCCCCTTGTATAATATTTATTGATGAAATTGACTCTATCGCAAAGTCTCGATCAAAATCGATAGGAAGATCTAATGACGAAGCAGATCAAACATTAAATCAAATATTAACTGAAATGGATGGTTTTAATGAAAATGCTGGTATTATTATTATCGGAGCGACCAATAGACCAGATATTCTTGATAAAGCTCTTTTAAGACCCGGGCGATTTGACAGACGTATAACAATTGACCTTCCGGATCTACAAGGAAGACAAGATATATTAAAAGTTCATCTCAAAAAAGTTAAGCATGATAAATCAATTGATATTAAAAAAATATCCAAGATTACCGCGGGTATGTCAGGGGCTGATTTAATGAATATAGTCAATGAAGCGGCTTTGATGGCCGCTAGAAATAATGCAAAAGAGATTAACAGCAATCATATAGACGAAGCAAATGATAGAGTCATCATGGGATTAAAAAGAAAATCCACAATTATGACTGAGCAAGATAAAAAAATTACAGCTTATCATGAAGCCGGTCACGCTATACTTACTTATTTAAGCGATTATCAGAAAATTCATAAAATGACTATTATTCCTAGGGGTATGGCTCTCGGAATGGTAAGTCATGTTAAAGATAATGATGATATTCATACTTCACAAGATGTAATGAAAGATAAGATCAAAATAGCTATGGCAGGAAGAGCTGCAGAAGAAATTATATTTGGAGATAAAAATATCACAGCTGGAGCCTCTTCTGATATCGAATATGCCACACAATTAGCAAATAATATGACTCGAATCTTTGGAATGAGCGCAAAGATCGGGCGTATAAAATATGAAGATATTCGTTATATATCCGAAACTAAGAAACAAATTATAGATAACGAAATTACAAAAATTATTGAAGAAGCCTATAAAGAAGCTAAAAGTACTTTAATCAAAAAGAAAGATATGCTTGAGGCTTTAACAAAAGAACTACTCAAGAAAGAAACTTTACTATCAAGCGAAATTACTCAAATATTGTCTAGCATCTCTAAATAATATTTGATATTATTACAATCTAAAAAAAGATATATTAAAATCTTTTCTCAAAAAAGATTTACTTATGATCTTTATACTTAGCTTTATTATATTCTTCTCGGGAGTTAATAACTCTATTCCAATCAGTAAAGACATCATTCCATTCTCCAGTTGTAGAACCTTTAGAATATTCAGTAGGTCGCTGTTCAAAAAAGTTTGAAAACTCTAAACCATTTAGTATATGATGAAGCCAAGGTAATGGATTTTCATTTTCTCCATATATCGGCTCTAATCGCAGTTGCACCAATCTAATATCAGCGATATATCTAATATACCTCTTTACATCTGCCGCGGAAAGTCCTTCAATACCACCCATCTCAAAAGCCAAATCGATAAATGCATCTTCTATTTTTACAACATCACGGCAGATTTTATATATTCTATCATGCAACTTTTTATTGTTAATTTCAGGAAATTCGCTTAAGAATTGATGATACAATTTAATAATAGATTCGGTATGCAAAGTTTCATCTCTTAACGACCAAGAAACGATCTGCCCCATACCTTTCATTTTATTAAACCTAGGAAAATTTAACAACATAACAAATGATGCAAATAGTTGCAATCCTTCAGTAAAGGCTCCAAACGCAGCCAAGGTGCTTGCAATTTCAAAATTATTATCAACATTAAATTGCTGCATATACTCATGCTTATCTCTCATTTGAGAATACTTCATAAAGGCGGAATGCTCAACATCTGGCATATTTAAACTATCAATTAGTTTAGCATATCCGTCAATGTGAATAGTTTCAATATTGGAAAAAGCAGATATCATCATCTGAACCTCTGTCACTTTAAAAACACGGCTATAATGATTCATATAACAATTATTCACATCAATATCAGCTTGAGTAAAGAAACGAAGAATTTGAGTAATAAGATTTTTTTCCTTATCGGTAATCTTAAACTTCCAATCATTCATATCATCAGACATAGAAACCTCATCTGAAATCCAATGCAGTTTTTGCTGCTTATCCCAAGCTTCATAAAATTGTTGATATATTTCTCTTCTATCTTTATAATGCCTACTTGGATCTAACAAAGTTAGTTTTTTTTTAGAGTCTTTTTGCTCCTTTAACATATTTTTTTTGTATATTTTTGTACTAATATTTTAGATCAAAATAAGCAAAAAGTCAAGCAAAAAATCTTTAATTTTTACTCAAACTTAACTCTATCTTTCTAGAATTAAATAAACTTTTGATATAATTATACTACTGACATGACAAACATTCATCATATTTATTTTCATCATTAGATTCGTTTTTCAAGCTTAATTGTAAGGCCTTAACTGATTTTCCAATATTTTCGGCTCTTTGTAAAGATAATGACCTAGAATAGTATAAACTTTTAACTCCTTGCCTCCATGCTCTATAATGCACTTCATGTAAATAAGACTTATGAACATCTGCATAGAAAAAGAGATTAATAGATTGCGCCTGACAAATATAAGGAGTTCTATCTGCCGCCATATCAACAATACTTCTTTGATCTATCTCATAAGAAATTTTAAACACCTCCTTTTCTTCTGGCGAGAAATAGTCAAGATTTTGAATAGACCCATTGTGACTTAAAATATCCCTCCATACTTCTTCAGAATTTAGATTTTTATTTTTTATCAATCTATCTAAATAACGATTTTTAATAGGAAAGGAACCACTTAAAGTTTTACTAATATATGCATTAGCGACTATTGGCTCAACACTAGGAGAAGTCTGTCCACATATAATTGAAATAGATGCAGTAGGAGCTATCGATAACTTATTAATAAATCTATCTTGCAAACCGGCATCAATAGCATCAGGGCAAGATCCTCTTTCCTCAGTAATCTCTTTACAAACTTTTATTGTTTTTTTGTGAATATTTTTAAATATATTTTTATTATAAGCCTTAGCTATTAAAGAATCAAAAGGAATATTTTTTCCTTGCAGATAAAAATGAAAGCCCATTACACCAAGACCAACACTTCTCTCTCTAGAGGCTGAGTATATAGCGCTTTTCATCTCTTCAGGAGCTCTTTTAATGAAATCTTCGATAACATTATCCAAGAAATACATAACATCTTTAATAAACCTATCATCATCTTTCCATTCATCATATTTTTCAAGATTTAAAGAACTTAAACAACAAACGGCGGTTCTATCTTTTTGTAAGTGATCTATACCAGCAAATAATGTAATTTCACTACATAAATTTGACATTTCAACATTTAATCCTAATTTTTTATGAGCAGGATGAATTGCTTTATTTACATTATCTATAAAAATAAAATAAGGTTCTCCAGTATCGATTCTAACCGTCAGCAATCTAGCCCATAATTCTCTAGCTTTAATACTATCAAGTACTTCTTTAGTTTTTGGACTTTTTAATTCCCATATTAAATCTTGCTCAACCGCTTTCATAAAATCATCAGAAATCACAACACCATGATGAATATTTAAAGCTTTACGATTAATATCTCCTCCTGAAGGTTTTCTCATTTCTAAAAATTCTATAATTTCCGGATGCTCTACGTTTAAATAAACAGCGGCACTACCTCTACGTAATGAACCTTGAGAAATAGCTAAAGTCAGTGAATCTTGAACTTTAATAAATGATATAACTCCCGATGTTTTTCCTGATTTTTTAATAGGCTCATTCATTGATCTAACACGATTCCAAGAAGTTCCGATACCTCCTCCTTTAGAAGCTAGCCATACATTTTCATGCCACTTATTTGAGATACTTCTCAAATCATCTTGAATGACATTTAAAAAGCAAGATATAGGTAAACCTCTGCCGGACCCTCCATTACTTAAGATAGGAGTAGCTGGCATAAACCAAAATGTACTCATATAGTCATATAATCTCTGAGCATGATCCTCATCATTTGAATATGCTTTTGCAACACGGACAAACATATCTTGATAATCTTCATTATCCAATAAATATCTGTCTTTTAAAGTTCTTTTTGCGAAATCACTTAATAGATCATTTCTAGATAACTTTTTTTTTATCATTTTATAATTTCAATATAGCATTAGAATATTACATTTAATAAGCTTTTTCAATAGAGTATTAGTAGCTTTTTTATATTATCACTATTAAATTTTATAAAAGCCTTATAAACACTAACAAAAAAAAAAAGATTTTTTTTACTTATACAAGATCTAGTATTTTAAGAAAAATTACTCATCATGGATGATATATTATTTGCATCAAAGTTTTTAAACTTTTTGATCTGACCCTTCATTTTCTTAAAACTTTTTAGCATTTTGTTTACCTCTAGTACGCTTCTACCAGACCCTTTAGCAATACGATTTTTACGAGAATCATTTAAAATGATAATATTATTTTTTTCTTGATTTGTCATGGATGAAATAATATACTCATGAATATAAAACTCTTGTATTTTTTCCTCATTTAACATACCTTTTAATTCAGTCTGCCCTCCAGGAAGCATAGACAAGATAGAACTCATGCCTCCTAATTTCTTTAAAGTTTTTATCATACCAAGATAATCATTTAAAGTAATTTTTCCATGCTTTAAATTATCCATCAGGTCCTCAGAGTTTTCTTCTACCTCTTTTACTTTCTCTAAAATTTCGCTTACATCCCCTTTATCTAAAATTCTATTTACAATTTTTTCAACTTTAAACTCTTGTAATCTATCTACTCTTTCTCCATCAGCAATCATCTTAATGGGTATTTGAAGCTCAGACTCGATGCTCAACACAGACCCAGCAGCTCCGTCTGAATCCATTTTACTTAATATAACTCCGGTGAGCTTGATGTATTTTAAAAATTCTCGTGCATTTGTGATTCCTTGTTGTCCTTGCATAGCATCAGCTACAAGTAAGGCTTCTTTTGGAGTAAAATAATGATATATATTTTTCAATTCCATCATCATCTCTTTATCAATATGATTTCTTCCCGCAGTATCGATAATCACTATATCATAAGCATCTCTTTCGTTATTAATTAAGTCTAAATTTGATTTAATACTTTTATTAGCATCAGTTAACAAAAAACTAACATCAATGGACTTACATAATGTTTGTAATTGATCTATTGCCGCAGGACGATAAAAATCTAAAGAGGTTACAAGAACCTTCTTATCTTTTTTTTTCATATAATTTGCTAGCTTTGCAGCAGTTGTCGTCTTACCTTGACCTTGTAATCCACATAACAAGATACAGTCACTATGAGTAATTTTTCTATTGTTATTTTGCATAGATAACAATTCAGTTAGCTCTTCTTCTAATGTTTTTATAACCATATCTTGTGAAGTTAAATTTGATTTTATTTCAATATTTAATAATTTAGTTTTGATATTGTTAATAAGTTTTGTTATTACGGAAAAAGATACATCAGAATCTATTAATAATTTTTGAATACTTTTAGTCATTTTCTTGATATCATATTCAGTGATTTTTCGAGCAGAAAATAAGTTTTTCACTGCACTAAAAATTCCCGTAGTTAAATTTGAAAACATAATAAGTTACTTTTTATTTATATTAACATAAAAAAATGATAAAATAAAATCAGTTAGATGTAAAAACTATCAAATAGTGATTTTTTTTACCTAATGAAATACTTAGACGATTATCAGCATTTAATAAATTATTGACAATAATATGAAAATCGTAGAACTTTTCATTATTAATTTTTATGGCACCACTTTCAAAATATCTTCTAGCTTCTTTTCGAGATTTTAAAATTTCAGATATTAAATTAAAAATTGTTTGATTTTTATACTCCTCACTCACTTTATAAATAGGAAATGATTCGGTATTACCAGAAAAAATGCTTTTTGAATTTTGCAAAGCGTTTTGAGCCAACTCTTCTCCGTGACAAATGGAAGTAATTTTATAAGATACAAATTCTTTTCTTTGATTAATGTCGCTAATCGCCAACATCTCATCTTCTTCAAGCTCTCCAAACATCTTTCCAAAGCGAATTATATCTTCATCGCTCATATTTCGCCAATATTGAAAATAGTCATATGCAGAAAGCAAGTCTTCATTTAACCATATAGCGCTTTTTTCGGTTTTCCCCATCTTCTTACCATCGCTAGTAATAAGTAAAGGTGTAGTTAAACCAAAAATATTTTTATTTAATGTTTTATCAGCCATATCAACTCCAAAAATAATATTTCCCCATTGATCGCTACCTCCACATTGCAATACACAGTCATATTTATCTGCCAAATAACAAAAATCATATCCTTGAATAATCATGTAATTAAATTCTAAAAAAGATAAAGGTAAGTTATTAGCTAAACGATTTTTAACAATTTCCATTGACATCATTTTATTAACGGATATTTTTCTTCCAATAGAAGTTAAAAAATCTAAATAAAAAATATCTTTTAGCCAAGATTTATTACGTAGAACAATTGCATCAGACAAATTAATTATTTTTCCAATGGAGTGTTTTATACCTTCAATATTTTCATCAATTTGCTGAGGAGTCAATATTTTTCTTATAGAATCCTTTCCGGTTGGATCTCCTATCTCACTTGTGCCATTTCCAATTAATATAATAGGAGTATGACCGTAGTTTTGAAAAAGCCTCATCAGCATTAATTGAGTCAAATTACCAACATGTAAGGAAGTCGCCGTACAATCAAAGCCAATATAAAACTTTATCTTTTTATTTTCTAAGATATTTTTTAAAGAATCTAAATCTGTGCATTGATATAAAAATCCTCTTTTAGTCAAAACATCGATTAAAGTCATATGAATTTCACTGAATATAAAATATATTAACATATATATTTTAGCTTTACAAGCCAGCAAAATAAAAACTTTACTTCAAATATCAACGATATATAAGATATTTTTCTTTTTGCAAAATAACAAACTTGAATTTTATTTTTATTTAAGTATAATGATTTAGTATAAATAATAAGTTATGATAAATATATTTATTGACATTGGATCGGAAAAAACAATTTCATGTATTACTAAAATTAACAACAAAGAGCATAAGATTTTAAAAAACATGGTTACAAAATCTTCTAAATTTACAAGTATCAATAATGAAATTGATATTAAAACCTCTTTGTCGCATAATTTACAACAGATAAAAAAAGAGTTTAATAAAGTACATTTAATAAGTAAAACATTTATTTCTGTACCATCAAGTCTTGTTATAAAAAGATATGAATCATTTCAAATTGATATTTTATCAAAAAACACAGTATCTTATGTAGATATTAACGAATTGATAAAAAAGGCAAAAAAAAAGCTCGCAACAAATAATAAAAAAATTATACATATTATACCTTCAGAATATGGAATCAATGGAGACGAAGGTATCTTTAACCCTATTGGAAAACAAGGAAATATATTAGAAGCAAAATTACTAATCATTGAGATTGATCTATCGAGATACTCCTATATCGAGGATACATGTAAACAACTCGGCTTACCCAAAATTGAAGTATTTCTAGACTCTTATGCTTCCTCATTTGCGGTACTTTCTGAAGATGAGAAAAATGATGGATCGGTTCTAATTGATTTTGGAGCAGCAAAAACTTGTATCATGTTTTTTCATAAAAAGATTATGATATACTTTCATAATATTAATATAGGATTTGCTACGATTATAGATGATTTAGTAAACGAGTTTGGCCTAAGTAACATAGAGGCTATTCGAGTAAGAAATTTATATATTATGGGATATAATCAAATTACGACAAATACAAATATTGCAAATGATTTTGGAAAAACAATTAAGTTTGATTCAATTTCAAAAATAATCAATAAAAGAGTAAATCAAATTGTAAAAGATACAACAGATTATATTAACAAAATACCTTTAATTGATATCTGCGATAAAAATATAGTGATCACAGGAGGCGCCTCCTCTACTCCTTATCTAAAAAAAGCGATTGCTCAATCTATTGGCACTCCTCGAATATCGGAGCTTAAACAATTTAACCATATTATAGGAGATAACGAAAATCCTGGATCTTATGCTACAATTTTTGGAATGGTAGAGATGCAAAATGAAATAATGATTCAAGATCAAGAGATATCAACAACAGATAGATTTCATTTATTTTTAAAGAAATTTATTAATTGGTTAAACAATTAATAAATTCGTTAGTTTGTAAAGAAATTTATTGATTGGTTAAACAATTAATAAATTCGTTAGTTTGTAAAGAAATTTATTAGTTGGTTAAACAATTAAGTTCGTTAGCTAAACAATTAACAAATTCTTAAGAAAAACTCTCTTATATTCTTACATTTAAAATTTTGATCGAATTTTTCCACTATCAATCATTTTCTTACCTCGATATACACCATTTTTTGCATCCATATGATGCCTTCTTACATATTCTCCTGTGACTTTGTCTACAGAAACATTTACTGGTTTTAGCGCGTCATGAGATCTTCTTTGCCCTCTTTTTGAAGGTGTGGTTTTTCGTTTAGGAACTGCCATAAAAGTATTTTATTTATTAAAATTATTTTAATACAAAATATTTGTAAAGTCAATTATACAAACTTGATATTTATAAAAAAAATAGTTATAATACTAAAGTACTTATACAAAAATCTATGATAAAAAAAATACTATTTCTCTTTGTTTTATTCTCTGATGTAGAAAGTGAAACAACGAAAGAACGATTAAATTATTTTTTACAATCAGCAAAAGTGAAAAAACTAAATATTAACGACGCAAATAATATATTAGGCGAACCTACAATATTACATCAAAATCGATTTTACTATTTTTTTTATTTAAATTCTAAGATAAGAAAAATTACACTTGAAGTAAATAATAATAATGAAATTGATACAATCATAGAAACTATGTTACCCAAAAAGCAAATACTATATCTCCATCATAAAAAAGCAAAGATCATATCTCGAAATCGATTCATCAACGAATTTTATTTATCTCTAGATAATATATTATTTTCATCATCACGAGAAAATCATTTTGAGAAAAAAGAGCAAGAGCTAAATAATTATCAAAAGGCGAGTAAAGATATTAATTTATTTGAATTATAAAATTTTAAAATAAAATTTTTTTAAAAAGTATTGACTTCTATTAATAAATATTATAAATATAACGTAATTGGGGTATAGCCAAGTGGTAAGGCAGCGGGTTTTGATCCCGTCATCGTTGGTTCGAATCCAGCTACTCCAGAAGAAATTTTATATATATTATGTTAGGTGTAGATATTGTTGAGCATTCTAGAATTGTTCAATTTCAAAAAGATAATAACTTTCTTAAAAAATTTTTATTTTCTAAAGAATTAGAACAATTAGAAGAAATAACAGATAAAATAGCTTACATCTCTTCACGATTTGCAGCAAAAGAAGCTATAACAAAAGCCTTAAAAGGTAAATTGTTAAATTATATATATAGTGATCATCTATTAATTTTACGAAGCCCAAACTCAAGTCCTCATATTGCAATATCAAATGAGTTTAAACAAAAAATGCATGAAACCTTTGGAAGGAATAATATAGAACTTTCTATTTCGCATGAAAAATCACTATCTATTGCAATTGCAATATTAAATTAATTTCTTTAATATTGATTTTTATTAAAAAATAGTATATTATGTTTATAATCGATATTTTTATGATGAAGCAGATAAAATATTATTTAAAAAGATATTATACATATACAATCATTTGTTCTCTAATTTTATTTTCTTATTTTCATTTAGCAATATACATGAAATTTATAAACTTTATTTTTCATCAATTTCAATATAATCTTGAAAAGATTCATATATCAAAACCTAAATATGTACAAATAAATTTTATTATAGAAAGTTTAAATCTTCCTGATAGTAAAGTTGGTATACTTGATATAGATCTTACAAAAGCAAAACAATCAATTGAAAAACACACTTTTATAAAAAATGTTTCTATATACCGTAATATCGCGAAAGGAGCTATATGTATCTATCTTACTGAACGAAATCCTATTGGAATCTATCAACAAAATGATAAACGATTTTTTATCGATGACAAAGGATTAATTATTCAGCCTTACATAGAGCACTTAAATTTCTATAAGTTGCCATCTATTAAAGGTAAAAATGCAATTAAATATCTTGCAAAAATCAAACTTCATCTCAATGAGCATGATTTTAATCAAATAACTCAAATTGAAGATAAAAATAATAAGATCACAGTAAAAATAAAAAATTTCAAACAAGAAATTATAAGTATTCCACTCAATGCTAATTTGAGCATCGAGGAAAATTGTGAAATACTGATAAAAAAAATAAGTTATAACAGTGTTTAAATTTATTTCTAGCGTTTTTGATTCAGAAAAACTTGCAAGAGAATATTATAATGAAATTTTAATTCTTGGACGCTCAAATGTGGGAAAATCATCCTTTATTAATAATATTACTCAGAGCTCAATTGCTATCAGCTCTAAAACGCCAGGACGCACCAAGTGCCTCAACTTTTTTACCTCAAAAAAAAAAAATCTGACTATTATTGATTCTCCTGGGTATGGTTTTGCAAAAGTATCTATAGCAACACAGGAATCATGGTTGAAACTAATAGAATCAGCATTAAACAGAGAATTTTTAAAGTATATTATCATTTTAATTGATGCAAGAAGAGGACTTATGGACTCCGATAAAATATTATTAGATAATATTTACAATAAAACAAATGCAGAAATTATTTTAGTATCTACAAAAAATGATAAAAGAGAAGCAAAAGACTTAGTGTCAGATAAATTTAAAATATTTAAGATAAGTAACACAAAGAAACATAACATAAAAGATATTCAAAGATATCTTAAGCTTTAAATAAACTTAATATTTTAGAGAAAAAATTATTTTTTTTCGTCGGAGTATAATAAAACTCATTATCATATCTATAAAGCTCTTTTTCTTGAGACTTTAAAATGAACCTTTCATAAGGTAGCGATAAATCAGAAATAAAATTTAATTGAATCTTTAAAATTTTTTCAATTTTTATAATTTTCTCTTTCATAAGATTAAATAAATTTTCAAGAAATACATTATTTACCACTACTTCTATCGATTTATATTTAACTGACAAACGAATCAATTCTCTCTCAATCATTTTTAATACAAAAATCACTTGATTGCCTCTTAAAAACCCTTTGCCTAGACATAAATTACATTGAATATTATTTAATTCCCAAAAAGGCATAAATTTTCTTTGACGAGAGATAGAAATAAGGCCTAAAGAATTCATTTCCAAAACATTTATTTTAACTTTATCGTCTTCAAGTTGATTTTTTAAAATATTAAAAAGAACATTGTTCTCATCTTTATTTTCTATAAAATCGATTACAATAATTCCACTCATATTACGAAGTTTAATTTGTCGAGCACTTTCGTAAGCCGCTTCTTTATTTAGCTCGGATAAAGATATTTTTGATGACATACTTCCTGAATTAATATCAATTGAATATAAAGCCTCAGTTTTTTGTATCACTAGAAATCCACCGGAGGGTAAGTAAACATAATTATTATAAAGAGATAAAATTTGATTATCATATATATCCAGATTAAGATCTTGATATTTAACATTCATATTTAAATTCATTTTTTCTAACTTGGTTAAATATTCATTATTATTAATGATAATATCATAATCTTTATTAGAATTAAATTCATATAGAACATCTTCAAAAAAATTATCATGCGCATATAGCATCTGCACTTTTTTAGTATTTTTTAATTTTACTTCATCTAAAAATTTATTTAACACACTATTCCATATATTGATAGAAAAAGATATATCTTCTATTAACTTATTAATTGGAACATTTGCTCCCGAAGAACGAAATATAAACCCGGCCTGATCATCATTAAAAACATCTTGAAAAATATCAAGGAATGCATTTTTAATCTTAGCTCGAATATAAGGAATATTTTTTGATATACCCATAACTCCGTTATTAAAAGGTAAAAATAAAAAATATTTCGTATTAAAAACAATTTTAGTAGAAAAAGTCGCACCTTTATTATCAATACCATTTTTTATTACTTGAGCCAATAAAAATTGCCCTACTTTAAGCTTTATATTATTTTTTTGATTTTCTACTATCATCTCATCTTTTTCAGGCCTATCAAACTTACATAAATAATTTTCTAAAGTTTCATTTATAGATTTAATCTTAGATATATTTAAAGGACGAAGAGATTTAGTAAAATCTGATTCCATATATATATCACTAATATCATCAAATGAGATAAATCCATTTTTATTATCACCATAATCAACAAATGCTAATTTAAGATTATAGTCTATATAAACTATTTGTACTAAGTATATATTTCCTTGGATATTCTTATATAATAGATTATTGAAATAATATTTTTCAATTTTATTTTTTGAATCAATTAAAAATGCTCTATTTTCTATTTTGCTTTTTAAGTCAAAAATTATCTTTTTATTCATATATTAATCTTAACAAAAAAATCTATGAGATACAATATATTCAAATATAATATATAGAAATTTTAAATTCTTTTTATTAATTATAAGTGTAATATTACAAAATCCTTTTAAAATCAATATATACTTTATTAAATTAAAATTTAGTATCTATGAATCATCATAATAGGCAAATCTCATTGATGATTTTGCATTTTATGTTTGGAATTTTAATAGCATTACATAATGAATTTATTGCATATCATATTCAAAAATATATATTGTTTATACTGATTATGATTTATATATTTAGAAGTAACTACAAAATATACTTAACCACTTTTGTCGGTATAGCCTATATGACCGCATATTCGCATTTTTTTATACAAAATAAATCAATCACAAATAACAAAATTAACTTATGTGGTTATATTAAAGAATATGAAAATTATTATTTATACATAGATCAAAAAGAAAGTTTTAAAATTAAATTTTATAAAAATAATTTCATACTGCAAGATAAATATTATATTAAAGGAACTGCTACAGTTAAAAAGACAAATAATATTTATAATAAAATTAATAACATTTTATTTATAGGAAAAATAAAAAATATTAATTATTATCAAAACAATTCTTTTAGCATAATAAAAAAACTCAAAGAATATTTAAAAAAGATAATAATAGAATATTCATTTAACTCTACTCATTCATCAATTCTACTATGTATAATATTAGGAGATACAAACGCGCTTACAAAAGAAACTCGAGATATTTTTAATAATTATGGTATTTCGCATATTTTATGTATTTCGGGGCTTCATGTTTCAAGTATTTTATTATTTGGATATTTGTTATTTAAGAAATTACTTAGCTTGGTATCCTTTCGTAATACATATCTGCAAATAATACAATTTCAAATATCCGTCTTAATCTCTTTAATTTTAGTTATATTTTATATGATAATAGCTGGCGGAAAAATATCATCCATTCGTGCTTTTTATATGAATTTATTTTTAGCCTTTAGCATCTTGACAAATCAATCAAGAAACACATTGGAAAATTTACTTTTTATCGCCTTTGTCATACTTTTAATATTTCCATATTATATTTTATATCCTTCTTTTCAATTATCATTTTTATCAGTTTACATAATTTTAAAATACAGCAATAGTCCGTATTTGGTATTTTATTTATTTATATTTACAACGCCAATAAGTTTATATCAATTTTCAAACATTAGTCTATCGTCCTTAGTAACAAATATTGTTATTATACCCATTACCTCAATTATTATAATGCCTTTAATTATAATGTTTTTAATAATGCCAATAAAATCGATATTTATTATATTGTTAAACTACTCTTTAAATGTAATATTTTTCTTTTTATCTTTTATACCTCAGATAAATATATACTTTCCTTTAGATATTTATCTTACTATTTTATTAGTATATTTATTTCTAGTATACTCACTAATAGTAAATATAAAAAACACAAGAAATTTTTTATTACCAATTTTATAAAATTTAATTTGAATTAATATTAATATAGCATAATATCTCTATATACCATTATACCACACAAAATGATTTCATCTTGGAAACAACAGATTTATAAATATGACCTTAATGATTTAAAAGGACAATTTTTAATTGGAAGCCCTAACATTTATGAAAATGATATTTTTACACAATCAATTATTTTGATAATTGAACAAAATGCTCAAGAAACAAAAGGATTAATCATTAATCAAGTTTTAAAGAATAGCTCGATCAATGATGTCTTGAAAATGATGTCAGAATATCATGCTAAAGATGATTATAATTTTAACTTAAATTTATTTTTAGGCGGACCTATCGATTATAATAAAATATATATTTTACACTCAAATGATTATCACTCAACTCATACGCAAAAAATCAATGAAAAAATATATATGACGAGCAATATAAAAATAATAGAGGATATAAAAAATAATCTTGGCCCTCAAAACTTTTTATGCGTTATGGGTCATACAAATTGGTATAAAGACCAACTTCAAGAAGAAATTAATACAAATCAATGGATTGTACAAGATTCCTCTGAGAATATTCTCTTCTTTGAGAGAAATAAATTAAAATGGTATATGTCATTGCAAAAATTAGGCATTAATCCAGATAAATCTTATATATTCTCAATCAATAACTGATAAATTATTGATCGTTCAGTCAATTTTAAATATTTAACTGATAATTTTTTCTAAAATCAAATCTCTTATCATAAAAGTCTTTAATTGATAAAGAATCGCAATATTTAAAAGTACTTCTCTGCCAAGTCCTCTGCTTTTTAATCAATTTTTTTGTACTTGATATCATATTACTTTTCATAACATTTAAACTAATTTCATTATTTAAATAAGCATAGACATCATTTAATCCTAAAGTTTTTTTAGCTGTAACACTTAATTTATCATAATCTAAAGCATTTATTTCATCAAATAAACCTTGAGAAATCATCTTATCAATTCTACACTCTATTTTATCAAAATCAAATATTGCTCTATTTACAGAAATAAAAGTACTATTTTTAAATAAATGTATTTTTTGTGTTTGCGAATAATACTCAGACAAATGAGATCCCGTTTCTAAAAAAAAAGAATAATCCCGAATAACTCTATGAGCATTTGAATAATCTGTGACAAAACCTTCATCTTGAATTTTGTTTGCGAAAAACATTTCTGTGGCAATCTGAACATTTATCTTAGACACTGGAGGTAATTGATGAATACCATTTTTTAGACTATGAGCATACATAGAACTTCCTCCTACAAAGATATAATCTTGATTTTTAGGAAGATTTTTTAAACTAAAAAGCAATTTACCGATAGAATATGGATCATCATAGACGCTATAATATTTTGACAGATAGCAATTATCCGCTGCACTCAAAATAGGAATTTCTTTATAGACTTGATAGGCATCTATATTAACTACTTGATATTTGTATTTATTAGCAAAAAAGTTAGCAATTTTTGATTTATCAGATAAGGTAGGACCATATAGTATAATGTGCATCTTCTAGATTAAATTATTTTTTTTTTTTATTTTTATACTTTGCATTACGAATTCTTCTTTCCTCTCTCTCCTTATCTAATAATTTTATTTCATCAAACAAATCCATTATAATAGCTTCCAACTTCTGTTCATTTATCATATAAGGAGGCACTAACCTATACTCCACTAATTTTTTATTCTTCTCGATGCGGTAACTAACATAATGAGGCATACCTATAGGATTTTTATTTGTAGAAACTTCTTTTATATCAACATCTGTAGAAACTTTTTTTATATCAACATTTGTAGAAACTTCTTTACTCAAGCAAAACAGTGTAGATAAAACAAAAAATAATTTTTTATACATAAGATAAAATACGGTTTTATACAATATACCATTTATTTATATAAAAATCAATTATTGACCATTAGAAATTAAGCTATTATACTAAATATATCTTATTGATAATTTTATGAAGATAAAGAGTCAAATCATTTTAGCATCGGCCGGCACTGGCAAGACTTTTACTTTAATTGATCGCATTTTATATTTATTATTAATAAATAATTCAATCACACGAATTTTAGTCATCACATTTACAAATGCGGCAATTGAAGAAATTCACGAAAGACTTCACAATGTTTTAACTAAATGGAAAAATATAGATGATAACGAACTAAAGAATTATATAAAAAAATATAATATATCTATTAATAAAAATACTCTAACCATAAGAGCAAAATCATTGCTCCAAGAGTATTTAGAAAATATTAATAAAGTTCAAATTAAAACAATTCATTCCTTTAGCACATGGTTTTTATCGTATATCGGCTTTGATCAAATGAATCATTTTACAATTAATACTGAAATTAATTTATCTTATATTAAAACGCCAAAAGAGTTGTATAAATTAATTCATTTTCATAAAGAAAAGAGTATTATACGAGATATCATTCAACATAAATACAAATTTAAAAATATATTAGATAAAGATTTTAAAGATAAATTATACAAATCTTTTAATTTATCATTAAGTAGTAATAGTAAAGATCTAAAAATACAGATTGAAAAAAAATATCAAGAAATGAATGAGGTAAACAAAAGTTATATAGAGATCGTCAAAGAGCTATACACACAAAATATGGAACTTAAAAAAAATAAAAAATTAGTAGAGATACAAAAGGCGCTAGATCATTTAATTATCAAGGCCTTTACTTTAGCAGGAGTTGAAAATACAATAAAAATGTCTAAAATAATATTTAAAATACTCAAATTATATAACAAATATCAAAAGAGACATAATATGATAGATTATAATGATATAATAGAGAAGACAAAAGAAATTTTAAATTTAGAAGATAAGTATTATCTATATCAAATTTATAACTCATTTGATCATATTTTAATTGATGAAGCTCAAGATACAAGTATATCACAATGGCAAATATTATTTAAAATCATTGAAGAAATTGAGCATGAAGAACATAAATCATTTTTCATAGTTGGAGATTCAAAACAATCAATTTTCAGCTTTCAAGGATCTTACCAAAATTCGATGCAAGAGCTAATCAAAAGATATAAAAATAATGAAACAGTAGAGATACAAGAGCTAAATCACACCTATAGAAATTCAGTAAATATTATTAATCTTGTAAATAACATATTTTCCAAAATACCATTTTTACAATATCAGACGACAAAATCATTTTTACCAAAAGGAAATGTGCAGTTAATTTTGTGTGATAAAAAAATAGAGGATAACCCACAATGGCCTATACTATACGAATATACTTATACAATATCACCAGAAGTATTGGCTATATATGATATAATACAAAAAAAAATAACAGAAAATTATCAATTATCAGATATTATGATTATTGTTCAAAAGAGAAATACTGTATATGTTGAATTAATTAATTATTTAAAATTAAAGAATATTCGATGTTCAGACTTTGATAAAGAGCTTTTAAAAGATAATAAATTTATAAAGCAAATATTATATATTTGCGAGTTTGTCCTGAATAATGATAATGATTTTGCTTTACTTAAAATAATCGAGACAGAGAAACTTTTATCATTTCGAGCTATAGAAGATTTATGTATCAATAAAAGCAATAAAAGCCTATGGTCAGAAATCAAAGAAAAATATGTAAACTTATATCAAATTCTCAATGAATTTAATATTCAATATAGTAAATTAAACTATGAAGGCTTTATATTTTATATTATTGAACGAACATTAGCGCATAAAAATACAAATCAAAAAATTATTAATAAATTTATTGAATTAGCGAACTTATATCATTCAATATATTTATTATTAGCAAATATTTATAATGAAGACACTTATATTCAAATACATGAAGAGAATAAAGACAAAATACAAATTTTAACTTCGCATGGGTCCAAAGGCCTAGAAGCAAAAGTAATTATTTTAGCTGATACAAAATACAAAAGATCATCCTTAAACTCATTTTTATTTTTTGGACAAAATTTATTTCTATGGAACCATAAAATAAAAGGAAATATTTTTCAAGAAATTAAAAATTTAGATTTAAATGCTCAATACGAAGAATATGTAAGATTATTATATGTAGCAATCACAAGAGCAAAAACAGAGATTTTTGCAATATGCAACAGAGATTATGCAAAGAATTCATGGGCAGATTTATTAATATCAAATAATAGCGATAATATTAAAGAATTTAGCAAAACGTCATCTACAAAAATGAGCATCAAGTATAGCAATAACATTTCTTCTCAAAAGATGAAAGATGTTTGTTTTTCTTATAAAGATATATCTATATCAAGAAATAAAGAATCAAATCAAAAAATAGGTATTTTAATGCATAAAATACTTAATAAAATACTTGAATTAAAAGACACCAAGATTTATGATATATATTTTACAGAAGATGAACTAAAGTATAAAAATCAAATTGAAGATATCATCGAACCAATTTGGAAAAAATCAAATATAATTCAAAAAGCTTTAAAAAATAATAATATTTACTTGGAGCACAAAATACACTACGAAAAGTCATATATACAAATTGATTTATTAATATTTGAAGATCAGAAAATATATATAGTTGACTTTAAACTTCGCTACAATCGCGATCAAAAAGACAAATATGAAAATCAACTAAATCTTTATCAAAAAGCACTAGAACATTATTTTAATCAAAAAATTTACAAATATATTATTTGCTTTTCTAGCTATCAAGATATTTTTCTAAACTAGGTCTTAATAAGTATTGGCCAAATCGCTTTGATGATTTTTGCGACTTTAATATGCCAAGATATAATAAGTTCTTCTGATAAAATCTTATTAATTTCTTGCATAGACAAATAAAATAAATCATGTGTAGAGTATTGATATAGATATAATAAGAGATTATAACCTATTTCATTTATTGAATAAGACGGAGTATCGAGATCAAATTCAACCTTTTTTAAAAAAGCATTAATACTAATAAAATCTTCTTTTGAGAAAAAAGTATTTTCATTAATATCATCATAAATAAGAATAGACCTAGATAATAATCCCGATGAAATTTCCTTAAGCGAAGATACAATAAAGACAAAACAAATACCATGATCTTCAATTGGCTTTAACAAAACAGAAGACTGAATTAAATTTAAAGGTTTATTTATAATATAAATATTTTTATTTGAGTAATTCACTAAACTTCTTAAACAATCAATAGATAAATCTTGCAATAATATTATACTTAAATTATTTTTTTGAATATCTTCAAGTACTTTAGATATATTTTGCGAGATAATGACTAAATTTAACTTTTTATCTAAAAATTGTTCTATAGATTGTAAATTATATTTCATTTTAAGAAGATATGTAGTAACATTATACTAATTTAAAAAATAGAATTTTTCAATGAAAAAGAATATAAAATATGTATTAATATCTCTATCAATATTAATAATTATCTTTTTTCAAAATATATTTCTATTTATATTGGCCCAAATACTCACAATATTTATGCCTATTACGATTCTCAATTATTCTATATCCAATAATAATCAATCTACCATTTATTTTTCTTACCAATCATCAAATATCACAATTGAGAAATGCAAATTATCGTATAATTTATATAATATATTGCAAAATTTAGAAATAAAATACTACTTAAATTGCCAAAATGCAGAAGTAGAATTTAATAATTTAAAACTAAAAATCTTGCAAAGCAGCATCACAGGAAAATATGATAAAATTAAAATAGATATAGATAATATTATTATTTCATATCATAATATATATTTTATCGAAACCTCAAATATTCAACTCATATATCAAAATAATAAAATCATCAATGATATCAAAAATAAAAATATTTTCTTTAAAGCAGTTGGAAGCAAACATTTATACAAAAAGGATAATTTACAAATCGTGAATATGGAAAATAGCATTGATATTAAAGATTTTACAAAGAGCTCAATATTTTTACATATCAACAATAAAATACTAATAAATGATGTTTTAAAATTAGAATTTTACTATACTGATAGTAAATATATTTTGAATATTAAATCCAATATATTAGATAATGATATTGATATGACAAATGAAATAATTGCTAAAAATAATAAATTATATATTTACTCTGACCTAAAAGGCGATATATTTTTAAAGCAAAATTTATTTGAATTTATACCTAAGATTTTTTATAATACTGTCTTTCAAGTTAAAGCAAAAGGAGTGATAGAAATAAAAAAAAATCAGTTAGAAGATATTAATATTGTAGGAAACTTAAACAATGGTATTATTACGGAATTATATAAATATGGAGTAAATAATTCAAATATAAATACAACAATTAACATAAATCGCAATAAGACTGAACTAAAAGGAACTTTAAATATACAAGATAAACTTTTGAATATAGAATATCGCATATTAGATAACGATAAGATAATATGTAATAATACAGATAATCTTTTTCATCAAATTAAACTACAATCTGATCAATCACTCAAGCTTTTTGCAAATAACTTAATAATTTTAAATTCTAATATTGAAATGAATTTCAATTGCCTTAAAGATAAAAATAGACCATTTTTTACAAAAATTGATTTATCTAAAAGTAATATAAAGATACCTTTTATTAATTTCAGCAATATCAATAAACCTCTTGGTTTAACATTAGAAGTACAAAGAATCAATAGAATGAACAAAATTAATATTGATGTAGAAAATACAAATATTAATTATGATCAAATATTACTAAACATTCATGATAATCACATATTTTTTACAATCAAAAATTTAAATCATCACAATACTAAAAAGTTCAATTTATTTTTTTATAAAAAAGCCGCAATAAAAACTGACTCATATATCAAACTCTATGCAAAATCACTAGATGCTAAATCAATCAAAATTTTAAATAACAAGACTGACCGCAATAATAAAATGAAGCTAAAAACAAACTATATTAATTCTGAAGTAAATAATAAAATCAGTATCAATATAGACAATATCATTACAAAAGAAAATAATTATCAAGACTTGAATCTTTTTTACGATCAAGAGGTTTTAAAATTAAATTTTATTTTTAATAACTATAAAAACTATATAGAAAAGAATAATGAATATATAAGAAGCGATATCAAAGATATAAATATTATCGTTAATGATCTAATTTTCAATTATAATTTTACATCAAATGAGCATTTAATATTAAATATGAAAAAAATCAATAATGTTTATAGAGGAGATGTGAGAATATTAAATATTCAACTAAATAAAATAGCAATATCAAAGTATTTGCCACAATATTATCTATTTAACTTTATCTCCAATATATCATTTCAATCCGATATAAAATATATAAACAATAATATATGGCTTGAAAAAGGAGTTTTAAAATCAAGCTTTCTATACATAAAAGACATATTATGTGATTTCGATATAAAACAATTAGAAGGTAATATAAACTCTAAATTTTATATAACTCCTTTGTATAAGATATTACCTAATTTCATTTCCAAGCACATATTTTTTAATTACAAATTAAAATTTTAATAAAAGTTTTTTTTTTTATCAAAAAGCATTGCAAAATAAAGAATATAGTAAAATATGTGAATAAACATTTTAAAAAAATATTATATTTTTTATTACTTTGTATAAATATCATATTTACAAACACGCCAGACAATATATTTTATAAACAAGATAATACAAATTTTTATAAAAGTCGAAACTCTACTAGCTGTGGAGATAATATAGCCGGACAATATATCAAGACTATGAAGTTATTTGATATATATAAAAAAACATACGTAGTAAATCTATTGCTACTGGATAATAAAATTATATTTTATAGCAACAATGCTAATCCATTTAGTGCATTAAACATAATAGAATACGAAATTGATGATAATTATACTTATAATGTGCGACCACTAGTAGGAAATACGAGTTATACTTATACCGTCACTAAAGTCGAGTCCGAGAAGGATAATAGATTTAAAAATGGCGTATATAAACACGAGATAGAAATCACAAAAGCAATTTATAGAAATACCGTAACAATATATATGGAATTAGACGAATTTTTTGTGTTATTTGATTTAACTGAAACAAAATATAGTTCAATATTCGACGTTATAAATATAATCTATTATATCACTAATCTGATGAAATATACTTTCTTGTCAGACGAGAGTATCAAAGTGAGTATGAAATATCAACCAAAAAAAGAAGAAGAAAAAGAGAAAATAATAGAGATTTTAAACGATTATAAAAAACACGTGGAACAACCAATTGATAGAAAAGAATTTGCTACATTTCAAAAAGAGAAATTAAATTTTCCTACGGGCATAAAAAAGACATTAAACAAAGAACCATATTCTAAAGAGGAGGAAACACGTTTTACTAACTCATTAGAAGATCTACACAAAAGCCTTCTTGAAGATTTAGAAAAATTTATTATATATTATAAATTTAAGGAGATAGGAGTTAATTCTAATCTGGAAATAAAATGCCCTAAATTTCACTTTAATGACTTAGGAGATTCAGATGATACAGTTCAGATTGTCATAGACAATCAGTTAAAATCTAAAAGTAATATTAATAATGATACTCATGATAAAATTTTACAAAAACTATTTGATGTCGACGATACGGGATTCAATAATATTATTGATGCAGCAATAAACAAATGTCAAAATAACGAATATGACTTCTCTACAAACCCTAACAAAATATTTACTATAATAGAGCTTCTCAAGGATTTAAAAAACACAGACGATGATAATATAAAACAACTATCTTTATTATATTTAATGATCTTTAAAAGCTCACCACAAATATATATTAATAGAGATGAAGAGAAAATCACAGGAATATTACAATCTCTAATAAAGCGGCATAGCGAGAATCATGAGCATAGCGAGAATCATAAAATTATCTCTGATAAATGCAAAAAATTACTATATTATCTGACAGCAGAGCCATACAATGACAAGGAAGAATTTAACGCATTATTTGAGAAAATGGACAAAAGTCAGGAAAAATTATTAAATTTTATATTAAGCGAAACTTATAAAATTTTGTATGACACAGGCAAATACTTTTATGAAGAACTATCAAGACAGGATCTAAACAACATAGTAAATTTACACAATACACTTCGCAATATAGATTCTTTTGATATGATCGGCAATAAACTAAAATATCTAATACTTTATCATCAAGAATTCTTAAATAAGACGGATAATGATGCAATAATAAGTCAAACATCTGGTGAGGAGAAAAATATTCATCAAGAATTCTTAAGTAAGGCCGATAATGGTGAAATAAGTCAAATATCTGGTGGGAAAAATATCTATATCGATCGTTATGAGAACAGAGATATACTTATAAAAGAAACAGTAAATAGACTAGCAAATAATGAGTTTTTATTTTCAGTTCTATTAAAACAAGACGATTATAACAAGGAAAGATTGATGATCCAAGAGGCATCAAAAAATAAGGAGAGAGCTGAAAAATTTGAGAATTTCACTGAAAAACACGATAAAAGCGATATAGCAAAAGCTTTAGATGCATTTCATCAAAATAATACTGAGTCTATAAATGACATAAATTCATATTATAGCGATAGTAATATCACTCATGTACAGGAAAGACTGAGCAATCAAGATAAAAGGCCCGTTCAATTATTTTCAATATTATTAAATTTCCTAGATTATATTATACAGTATCTAATAATATTAATATTTGTAGGGTCTATGATTATGTTATTTTTAAAATTCATTACGTCATACAATGACGATGACTGGAGGAAAGTTCATCTTGTAGTAGGTGAATTATTCTTCAAATTATTGATTTCAAGCATTATATTGAATAATATCAAAGTTATTTATATATTATCAGGCTGGATAACTGATAGCTCTTTATACTTATTTTCTTATATCAATACAGGAGTAATACAATCAGTTAAATATCCAAACTTATTAATCAATATATTATCTTCGACAAGTATGATGGAACGATATAAGATGATACTAATGATTGATGGACCTCTATTCACAGCGTTACTCAAACTCTTTTTGATAATGTTATGCATTACGATTTTAATCGGTTATTACTTTCAGTTACTAAAATCAATGATAAATTTCTTGTTTAACTATATAAGTGTTATTTTTCTTACGCCAATACTCTTAAGTATATATTTTCTTTATTCTGGAAGCCAAAATATGTTATTACAAGTAATTAAAAAATTATTTATAAGCATTGTATTTATTTCTTTTGCTATCTTAATATATAATTTAACTGAGCAAATCATAATTGATGTTATATTATCAATCTTAGGTGATAGCGTAACATATGGTGAGTATAACGAAACAGACAATGCCTTTTTAAGAGCTTTAAAAGCAATATGGTACACTATACAAAATGTGTGGTCTATGTGGTTCTATACGATAGCACAGACATGGGATTTTTTTTTCCCACCATCACCACCATCACTTACACCAACAGAAAACATAATAAAAACCATACTATGTATATTGGCAGTATTTATACTGAGTATATTTTTTACTCTTTACTATTTGATAGTATTAATATTACAAATTATATTTACAATCTTATTTGTATGTGCTAATCAAGCGAGCCAAATGTATAGAGAGCCATATTTATTCCAAGATGTATTACATATAGACCTAATCACAATATTAACGATGTATTTTCTCTTATCAGAAATTACTACATCATTAAATTTTATCATATCTTATTATTTTGATGAAAGTCCAATTGCAGACATTACAGATAGCTTCAAGGATACAATAAAGAGTGGCACTGAAATGATTAAGAATATATATCAAGCGAATGAGTATATAAAGGATCAAAAGGAAAGTATTACTGGGAGTATAGGTAAAATGAGGGCGTATATAAAGGGTACAAAGAAAAAGAGTATAGATGAAGATGAAAGTGGTAAACGTACATGGAACGAGTATCTCGATCGTTTTGGACCTGATGGTGATGATAATGAAAAAATGATTAAGAATATGAATGAGTATATAAAGGATACAGAGAAAAGTATTACTAGGATTATACGTAAAACGAGGAATAATTCGAGTCCAGAAAAAGATGAGAGAGAAAATCATAATGAGTTTTCTAAAAAGCAAGATAACAACGATCCGAATTCAGCAAATCTGAATTCAGAAAATAAAAATAATAACATAGATTCTACAAAGCAAAATAACAACAACGATCCGAATTCAGAAAATAAAAATAATAACAATGGAGAGAATAGAAAAAATGATAATAAGTCTTCTAATTCTGAGAATAATCAGAATAATAATGATATAACAAGAAATATAGAGTAATTATTTATGACGAAAGACGGTTCTATCAGGTAAATCAAAAATAATATAACCCCCTCTGCTCTATCAAATATTTTTTTTTATCAGCTTTATGCCAATCATTATTTTGTCTATCTTTATCTCGACTTTCAACTAATGATAATATATCATCGTCAATTCTATCTTCATATACGTCTTGTACAAATTTAAATCCTAATAGTTTAAAGATAGCTAATACAGATTTATCTAAAAAATTATAACAAATAAAATTTACTGCTAGTGCAAACAAAATATTTGTGATATTTGAATACATTTTTATAAAAAAAAATACAAAAATTAACATTTTTATAAAAAACGTACTTGAAATATGTTGGAAAAACGATAATAATGTGTTCGATTCTGTAAAAAAAATGATTCAAATATATTCATATAATAAAAAGGCTAAAGTTAATCTGGTTTATAAAGACTGCGTAAACCTATATGTATGTGGCCCCACTGTATATGATAAAATTCATATAGGCAATGCTCGAACATTTGTATTTTTTGATATTGTTTTTAGGTTTTTACAATTTTTTTATCAAAATGTTAATTATGTCCGTAATATTACTGACTTAGACGATAAAATTGAACAAAAATCAATTGACTTAAATATTCCCTCTGACTTAATAGTGAGTGATAATATTGCTCACTTTCATGGTGATTTGAAATATTTAAATTGCCTATCTCCGACTCATGAACCAAAAGCTACGGACTATATATCAAACATAATTATTATGATTCAGACTTTAGTTAATAATGACTTTGCATATCAAGTAGGAGGAAATGTTTATTTTGATATTAGTAAATATAAAAATTATTACAACGTTTTTCAAAATATTATAAAAGAAAATAATGATTTTCAAACTGATATTAATATTGATGCTCGTGTAAAAAGAAACTCTAAAGATTTTATTCTATGGAAATCTATTGAGGATAAGCATGAGAAAAGAATTTATCAAAATGGATTTGATAGTCCATTTGGCAAAGGTAGACCGGGTTGGCATATTGAATGTTCAGCTATGAGTATTGCTCATTTTCATGATCGTATCGATATTCATGGCGGAGGTGTTGATCTTAAATTTCCACATCATGTCAATGAAGTATGCCAGTCTCAAAGTTATATGCCAAGTTTTAAAGTTCACCACTGGATTCATGTTGCTCAAGTGAGCGTACATGGAAAAAAAATGAGTAAGTCTCTAAATAATGTTGTTACAATAGATGAGTTGAAGCAAAAATATTCTTCTGATGCTATTCGATTTTTCTTACTAAATAATAATCATAAAAATTCTATAGACTTTAGTTATCAGGCTTTACATGAGGCTGAAAACTATATTAATTCAATATTTTTATATTGCTATGGAGAAATGAACATAGGATCCATCTCTCAAGAATTTCTTGATATTATCAGTGATGATTTCAATATCGCTTTAATATTTAATAGAATTAATGAGCATATTAATAATAAGTCAACTCTTATTAATGCTAAATCTGTGTTAGCTATCTTTAAACTGTTAGGATTTAAATTTATACAAGACGTATATGAAGATAGAATTGACGATGATATATTATCATTAGTTGAAAGTCGAGATAAAGATAGACAAAATAATGATTGGCATAAAGCTGATAAAAAAAAATATTTGATAGAGCAGAAAGGTTATATTATTTTTGATTTACCTGATAGAACCGTCCTTCGTCATAAATAATTAATTTATATCTCTTCTTATATTATTCTCAGAATTATAAGACTTATTATTATTTTTTTCTGAATTCAGATTATTTTTGTTATCTTGATTTTTAGAATCTGCCTCTTTAGAATCTGCCTCTTTAGAATCTGCCTCTTTAGAATCTGCCTCTTTAGAATCTGCCTCTGTAGAATCTGCATTCTTATTATTCTCAGAATTATAAGAGTTATTATTATTTTTTTCTGAATTCGGATTATTTTTGTTATCTTGATTTGTAGAATCTGCCTCTGTAGAATCTGCATTCTTATTATTATACAATGCTGATAATAATCCTTGTTTTTGGTCCTGACCCACGACATATTCGTCATAAGACAAGGGCCTTAATTTCTCTTTCTGCTCATTATTTAGATCCCAGTTCTCTTCCAATAAAGATTTTGCTTTTGTTTGAAAACCTAAATACCTCTGATAAGCATTTTTAGTACTTTGATCTTCTAGGTAAAATTTTACCTTATCTGAAAAATCAGATAAAACAGATGACATATATTTAGAAAAGGCACTTTCAAGACTAGATTGAAGGCCAGAAGATCTGGGAATTAAAAAGCTATTAATCAATTCTCTACTAGAGTAAAAGAAATAAAATAAAATCATAATATATACTATACATGTAATAATAGACATTTCGACATCATCGTCCTCTACTTTTGTTTCTAAGAAGTCAATAAAAATACTAAATATGATAAAGCAGATAGGAGTATATAACAACATATACATGATAATCTTAATATTCTTTTGTATAAGATCTTGAAATATATGAAAAAAATAACTAGATAGAGATAAAGGCAATAAAGCAACTGCTAAAAAAATTCCGACAATATTAGTATACAGTTGTATATATAAGAAAACAAATGAGATATTGACCGTAAATAAAATAAAAATTTTATTTAGTCCAGTAAAACCACCCTCTTCCGTTGAAGCGACAATTAAATAATCACTAACGAAAACTGATGCTCCAACAGTTAAACATAAAAAAAAGAAAAGACCCAAAGCATCATTTGCTATATCAGATGGCATAGTAACGTAATTATCAAATGTCGGTAGATATCTTGTATATTTGTATCGATAAATTATCAACAAAAATGAACAAATGAATAGAACAATCAAAACAATTACAGCTATAATTAATGCATTTCGAGCCTGAGTATCAAAAAGAGTATTTGATAAGTCATGCAATCCAAGTGCTACATAAAGATCGACTGTTCCTTCCTCCATCCTTATACCCCATAACAATGTTAATATCTCATAATATAAAGATTCGACTAAGCTATAAAGATTTTGTAAGATATCTCCTTCTGAGAAATATATAAAAGTTTGATTAATCAATAAAGCAAAAGCTACATTAGACCCGATAACATACATGCTTATAGTATTTATTCTATCCTCAAATAAAGCTTTAATGATATAATGCATTATAAATACTAACAAACCGATAGCGATAAGATCTTTTAATAGATCTGATCCAACAAAAAACCGCCCAATGTTAATCATAAGTTCTTTTAATTGCGCAATCATATTTTTTACCGGTTGATTATCATCCAACAAAAGAGATTTAATATAAGATATTATGTTTATGTCGCTTTCTGAAGAATCTGTTCTTGCTTTTTTATATAGAAAATCGTCATCATCTTCCTCTGAATTTGATCCTTGATTCTCTGAATTTAATACTTGATTTTTCATATATTTTTCATAACTACTTTTCTTGCATTTAAATAAAAAGGCAATGCTCTTCTTGTTTTTGCTCTGTTTCAAACATGTGTCATTATATACTAATAAAAGATTAGGACTATTTTGATCAGAGCTTATAACTGAAAAAAATTCTTTGATATAATTTTTACATGCATTATCAAAGTCTATATTATCATAAGAAGCGAAGAAATAGTAATACTGATTGTTATCGAACCAAATGTCATGATTCCCAGACGGAGTTTGTGTTACTTCTATTTGCTCATCATTAGAAGTAAAATCAATAACTATTTTTTTATATTTTTCCTTATTATTCTTATAATCATAGGCATATATATTCTTTGGTATAATAAAATTCTTATCTGTATCAATCCTAAATGTAGGATTATCAGCAAAGCAATATATTATAAAAAACAGATATTTTAAATATTTCACCTCAAACCTTCTAAAGAAAGAATTAATCTACTTTTATTAAAACTGAGTAAGAAAAATGTATGATCATAATTTCTAAGTTTGTAAAAATCTTCATCCAATTTTTTATCAATATTTAATTCTAAATCATACAGAAAAGAAAAATAAATAAACTTATTAAAGTAACTCATAACTGTCTCAAATTTAGAATATTCAACATGAAGAGTATTTATAGATATCCAAAAAAGAATTTTATTATTTTGAGCTAAACTCTTTACATAATTTGATATCTGACTATTTAATAGAAATTCAAAACCATATATAACAATATGCAATATACTTTTATTATTTCTTAAAGATAACTCAACGTAAGAATAAAATATTAAAAAACACAGTTTATCATATAAGATTAAGATTTTATCAATGTAAAAGAACATATTGCCATAATTTTTAACCACTGCAGTAAAGAAGGCGTTTCTATCAAACATATTAAAATTTATATTCATATAAGATGAAATTGATGTATAGGGAAAATCTTTAAAATAATTTAGTACAATATTTAATAATAGAAAGACTTTTCTATCTCCAATATCATACTGGGAAATCATTTCTAAGAATTGACTAAAGTTAAAGAATTTTAAACCGCTAATGTAGCTGATAACATTAGATTGAACGTTAGATGCTTCAGCGATTGTTTGATCAACTGACAAATTAATAAGATCTATTAATATATCTTTTACAGTCTTATCAATAATCTCAAACTTATCATCAGTCTTTGTAATATCTTTATTTGGGTAAAAATTTAAAATGAGTATATTATTAGAAAAATTCTCCGATATATTATTTACAATAATGCTTAACAATTTATTACTATTATCAGATGTCATAAATAAACTATGCTGGCTGACCTCACTTATATTAAAAAAATAGCTTTTTCCATATATTTGATTAAATATTGCAACAGGAGCAGTAAACAGTTTAGAATTATACGGACCGTAAGAATAATTTAAAATATTAGAGACCAGAAAGATATCATTTGAGATACAGCCTCTATTTAATATATATGATAAAACAGAGATCTGTGCTATAAATGCGTCTTGAGCTAAAAAGCCCTCAATTACAAATGATAGATTTGATAAGATTAAAGATATTTCTGCGATATCAGATTTTAGGGACTCTTCTGTATTTGATGTAATATGAACCAATAAAGTATTTAGATATTGTTGATCATTATCGGTATAAATATCAGAATATAATAAATCATCTTTTACTTTTTCCTCTAGACCATAACAAATTTCTGTAATAATCACATCAATACTAGATAATAACATATTTGCAGAAAACACTGTATTTAAGAATCCTCTATTTTTTATAGCCAAGATAGTATGATATTTTTTTTGTTGACCAATTTGAGTTTCAATATAATTATTGATATTAAACACATAATTTTGTAAATCATAACTATTATTCACTTTATGATCTTCTCTAAATAAAACCTTTATAAGAAAGGAAATAACTTCAGAATGCTGATTATCGCGCAAGACTAAATTATTAATAATAATACCATAAGATTGAGCAATACTAAAAATCGTATTTATATCTTGATTAAATACAGCAATATCATCATAAACATTAGTATCAAAATAAATATCATCACTATATATAGAGCGCATAAATGATTTATATAATGATAGATCAATTTTTTTCATAATAGCAAAATGGTTATCAAAAACAAAGATCTCGGCACCCTGTATCTGCAATTGCTTTTTATCGCTGTATATAAATAGAAAATATTTGTTCAACTTAGCAACAATCTGTTTGTAAAAATCTCGTAGCTCTAATTTATCAGATGAATTGATATAATTTTCTTCACTTAAATTAACTTTAAATAAAGTAATCAAGTATCCACTTTTGTTAATAATAAGATTATCAGAGATATGAAAAAAATTTGGAGCTTTATACATAATCATCGAAATAACATCATTATATAGTATAAACTAATTTCATTACATCAAAAATTTAATAGATAAAATGAAAGTGTTTTTTAAAAAAGTAACATTAAATACGCGAATGGCGAGAATCGAACTCGCGTCTCTAGCTTGGAAGGCTAGCGTCATGCCTTTAGACCACACTCGCTACGTTAATAGCATATCATAATATTTTTAGTTGGTCAATAGAAAGTTTTAAAGTTTTATGTAGGAAAATGACACCAGTGGGTACACAGACCATCCGCTACGTAAATTTAGCCCAGTATAATAACCATGATTTTTTGCTTCAAAAAATATTTTAAAAGACATAATAGTATTATATATTTTAATATTAAGTTTAACGATCAATCGGCCAAATATCATAGTATGATACTTTATTATTTTATCTTGTTCATATTGAACAACCGTCTTCCAACCCCCTTCGGCGCCTTGGATTTGCTCTCTTTGTAAACAAGGTTGATTAAAAGCACAACCAAATTCTCCATCTAATCCAAATAAACTATATTTATACGAGTTAAATATATTTATCCAATTAATTTTTATATTACATGCTTGAGATATTATACTCTTATATATATCATTCTTATCATTATTTTTCTTAAAAAAGCTATCCACATAATCCAAATCAAAATTTATCATAGACCTTCTATTTAGAAAAAACTTTAAAAATGATAATCTATATATTGCTCCAAAAGGCTCTATATTAAAGTACAATGCGGGCATATATCGAAAGAGAAATGTTGATTTTTCTGGAATAATATTTTTTTTGTATACTGCATTATAAGAAAAATTACATATACAATACAAAGCTCGAGCATTTACTAAATTTAATAAATACGAATATTTATATCGATTGTAATAAAAATTTAAATTTTTTATTACTTTATCAATTGAACTAGACTCCTCACTGTCTGAAACATATATAGTATCGTCATTAATTTTATATTTCGCTAAACAAAGAAATATATTAGCGAAATCGCCGTTAAGATTAGCGAAATCGCCGTTAAGCTTTGTATTAAGATCTTCTAAAGACTTATTGTCAGCAGCTTTCTTTACTTTAGCTAAATCCAAACGAAAATAATTTATGAACCCATAAAGAGGATAAACTCCTATACCAATATTAGAAGCAACTCCTAAATAATTTAAATCTTGCATTTTTTCAAAAAAGAAATATTTAGACAATTCAAGACTTGCGATAACTCCTGAGGAATTAATTAAAATACTATTAACAAATTTATATGGATCACTGAGCCACGTTGTCGCAGCACCCAAATTCCATATTGACCCCATCTGAATATTAATTTCATCTTTACTCTTTATATGATGTCCAGAATTTATACTTGCAACAAAATGCCCTAGTTCATGACTTGAAACATTCATAAGACATTGAAAGTATATAACAGGTAACTGTAATATAAATGCAATATTGCCAGTAGTATAGTAATCAAAATTAAAAAGACTCAATAAGTTATTTGCATTATGAATGAATGAAAAATAAGGAAAAGAGAAAACTCGAAAATTTGATAAAATATGACGAAATTCTTGCAATTCCTCGGTTCCATAATCCGCATCTCGTAGATATCCTCCAAAAGCAAAAAGATTCATTTTAAAAATCTTACCAACCGTTTCAAATGATACTTGGTCAAATTTCAATGAAGTTAAAACTTGCTCTTTTATTATCTGATCATTTAAATAACTAAAATAAGTGAAATTATAATTATTAGTATATTTTATAATATGACTTTGATCGTATAAAGAGTTTGTATTATTAGCGAAAAGCGATAATAGTATAAAACAATATTTTTTCATATTAGCTTTGTGTTACTTTATTAGTTTTAAAGATAGAACAAAATAAAAAAACAATTTTTATCATCTTTTTATAAAAAATAAATTTAATATTGTAAATTTATTAAAATTTTAAAAATTTTATTTGATTTTTGATTCATTATGTAATATTATATTTAATATCAATTATAAAAACATATGGTATTACAAAAAACAAATTCAATACAAGAAAACAAAATTACGTCTGTTAGAATAGCAAACACTAATATACCTGTTAAAAAAGTTATTGGAGTGAGTCTAACTTACATCTTTGGCATAGGGCCATCCACTGCTAAGAAAATTTGTGAAGTTACGAAGATAGATTTTACTTTACGCACTAATAAACTTAATAAAGATCAAATATCTTCATTAGTTGAAGAGTGTAGTAAGTTTAAACTGAATGAAGATAGAAAAAAAGAAGTGATAAACAATATTCAAAGAATGGTGTCTATCAAATGCAATAAAGGAATTCGTCATACAAGAGGATTGCCGGTTAGAGGTCAGAATACAAAATCCAATTCTAAGACCTCAAAAAAATGTAAAATTAATAAAAAAATATAATTATGATAAAAAGCATTACAAAAAAAACTAATAAATCTCATTCACAGAAAGTAAGAAAATCAATTAGTGAAGTATTTATTAATATATACTGTACTTTTAATAATAGCATTGTTTCTCTCACCGATATAGATGGAAATGTTATAGCTATATCATCCGCTGGAGGAAGGGGGTACAAAAGCTCTAAGAAAGCAACTCCCCATGCTATGAAAGACATAATTAAGTATATATTTGAATTTATAGATAAATATAAAGTAAAAAATATATCAGCTATTAAAATTAAAGGCTCTGGAACTCAGTTAGAACAAGGCCTGACAAGCGTCATGAATGAAGCAAAAAAAAGAGAAATTAATGTCTCAAAACAACAAGACTTGACTCCTATTCCTCACAATGGAACAAGACCAAGAAAACTTAGAAGATCGTAAGGTATAATATGACTGTAAATGAAAACGTTAGTATGGAAACACTGATTACAGAAACATCAAACAATAATAAGTTTACTTATATTGCGCCATCAGATGTTCAGTATGAGAGTGTCAGTAATAATGCAAACTTGATCAATATCTTGCCATTAGAGCGTGGTATTGGAAATACTATAGGAAATTCGTTAAGAAGAATTTTTCTAAGATATATTCCCGGTACAGCTATTATTGCCTGTAAAATTGATGAATTACCAAGCCAATACTCAAATATTCCTCAATGCACTGAAGATATGATCGATGTTCTACAAAATTTAAAACATTTAAAACTAGATCATAAAAATGAGTATGAAAGCATAACCTTTTCAATTAAAGGACCTTGTAAAGTAGATGGGCTATTTATAGCAAATGAATTAAAAAAATTAAATAAATCCGATATTAAAGTTGTTGACTATAATGTTCATATTATGAATATTACATCAAATACTACTATATCTTTTTCTTTAGTATCTCATAAAGGATATGGCTACTTTTCAGCAGAAGACTCCCTTTCTTGGCAAGATAATATCAAAAATGTATTAGCGAAGTTTCAAGATTACATTTATATTGACTCTGTTTTCTCTCCTATAAAAAAATGCTCCTATCTTGTAAAAGACTATTATTTAAATAATGGAAAAATATGTGATAAATTAGAAATTACCTTAGAAACAAATGGTTTGATTTCTTGCAAAGATGCTCATATATATGCAGTTAATTTTCTTGCAAATCAAGCAAGACAAATTAATAATATTCAGCAAACAGAAACTATTGAAAATAAAAATCATAATTTAGAAATTAAATTTAATCCTATACTACTTGAATTAATATCAAATGCAGGGTTTAACTCTACTAGAGCTCAAAATGGATTTGCGGCTTTAAAAATGAAATACCTTGGAGACTTGGTTATTCGTAATGAAAATTATTTATCTCAAGCTCAAAGCGTAGGAGCTACTACGATCGAAGTAATAAAGGAAAGACTAAAAGAACTTAATTTAGAATTAGGTATGTATGTCGCAGATTGGCCGGTTGAAAATACAGCTGAATTAAGACAAAAATACATACAAGAAATCACTAGATTAATGATGGAAGCAAAACACAAAAACAATCAAAACAACGAGGACTAAATATGACAACAAATATGCATAAAAGATTTAAAATTGCTTTAGTAAATACAGCAAACAATCTTATTGAACATGGTCAAATTACTACAAGATTAGCTCTTGCAAAAAAAGTCAGACCATTTCTTGAAAAACAAATTACTCGCGCTAAAGAAAAATCTGTACATAATTTTAGAATTTTAAATTCTAGACTTAAAAACAAATTAGCGGTACAAAAACTTATTAACGATGTAGCTCCTAATACCTCAAATACTGGAGGTTATTTGAGTATTATAAAATGTGGATTTCGATATGGAGATTGCGCACCAATGGCTATCATCAAAATTATTTCCAAAAACACACTATCTAAAAAAACAGCAGGTAAAAAATGAAATCAGAAACAACAGTAAAAAAAGCTTTAACATCACCAGAAAAATATCATAGAGCTTCCGTAAAAAGAAATTTGCAAAATCGTATCTTAAAATCAAAGACTCATACTGCGATCAAAAAAGTATTAAAAGCTATATCTAGCAAAGCTACAAAAGAAGAAACTAATGAACTACTAAAACAGGCTCAGTCTCAAATAGATAAAAATGTAACTAAAAAAGTGATAAAAAAAAATAAATCATCTAGAATGAAATCTACTATAGCTCAGAAAGTAAAAAAATACGTTCTTGCAACTTAAAATTTAATAACATCTTTATTCTAATTAATGTTTAGTCTGATTAGCATTATTGATAGTAAAGTTACCATTAGTATCTTTATGTAGATAAACTTTTTTGCCGACATATAAATCTTTATCAAACTCAAGTATAATCTTATTACGTTTATTATTAAATTCGACTAGAAAACCATCTAATACTTCTTCTATAATTTTACCTTCGTAGTGAGTTTTAACATAATTATTGATAAACCTATTTAAATCATAGGAATTATCGGATTCTAATTTCAGGGTATTATTCATAATAGAATAAGAAATACTATTTTGATTATCGAGATATTCTTTAATATTAGTAAGATTAATTAAATTTAAATTAATTTCTTTTGTATATAATTTAATTGATTCATTAGAGGTAAATAATATTTTTTTATTTAGAGATATATTTAATACATTTTTTAAATTTGCAAATGATAAACCAAATTTTTTACTAATTAATTCAAAGAACGAAAATGTTTTATTTTTTCCTATAAACCCTATTTCATAATCAAATTTACTTTTCTCTGCGAGAGTTAAATAAGAAAAAAAATCGATCTTATTCTCTAAAATATTAAATGAAGCAAATAAGATAAAGATATTATTCCAATTAAATAATTTCGCCAAACTAGTAAAGATATATATCATAGGATCAAATTCGGCATTTAAAATACTAATTGTAATCGAGTCACTCATAAGACCAAATAACATAGTTTTTATTTTATAAGACTCATGCAAATCTCGCTCATCATAAAAGTAATAAAATTTAACATTCTTATCTTTATTTTTCGCCTTACTGATGGATAAGCCAAGATAATTGTTATAAGATAACAAACTTGAAAGATTAATTACTTCAAATTTCAAATTACTCATTCTGCGTTTTTTTATATCAGTTGGAGTATTTTTATTTTGCTTTCTTTTATGATTAATTTTATTTTTTATATAATTAATAAAAGTATCAAATGATATATTTTGCCCTGAATAATGTAGTACAGATAATAATTTATCCTCTATAATACCAAATATTGTATTTTTATTAAACTGAATACTTTCATTATTTAGAATTGGATCAAATATAATACACTCGACTTTTCGAGATAAGATATAAGAAATACCATAAATAGCTAATACAAAATCTGAAATATCCTTTGTTTTTTGAATCACATTGATAATAAACTTATGACTTTTTAAATTTAAAAATTTTATTATCAAATATCCGTTATACAAAAGTTCATTAGATAGACTTATTGGATCATTATATACTACCACTGGATGTTCAATATTCTTATCAAAAGATATTGATACTTTTGCTTCATTTAGTGATACAAGCAAGAGACTATTATTTAAAAAGTTGTATTTAATCATAGTTGTATAATTTTGCACGCCCGGTAGGACTTGAACCCACAACCTTTTGATCCGTAGTCAAATGCTCTATCCATTAAGCTACGGGCGCATGCAATATTCTATCACATAATATTGATAATATCTACATAAAAAATAGGATATTATAAATATTATTCTTAATATATTTGATAATACACTAAAAGTAACAATTTATTTTTTTATTAGACAGAACGGGATTCGAACCCGTGATAGACTCACACCTATTCTGGTTTTCAAGACCAGCGCATTAAACCACTCTGCCATCTGTCCAATGACTAATTTATACTACAGAATAAGCTAAAAGTCAATAAAATTATAAAAAATTATTTATAAAACTAAAGACAATACTATCGTGAGTAATACTCAATAATATGGTTTATTTGCAATTCAAAAGGAAACTTAACTTCCAAAAGAGAAGGTTTTTTAGAAAACTTTACAAAGGCTTTTTCAGCGTCTATTACAAGATATGATGGAGCTTTATGAGCCTTTAAAGAACCTTGAACTTTTAATTTAAATGGAGATTCTTCAACTAATGTTACCACATCACCTTCTTTTAATAGTCTGCTTTTTATATTACATACTTTACCATTTACTTTGATATGTTTATGCGCAATCATTTGTCTAGCCGTAAATATACTATTTGTAAAACCGGCTTTAAAGACCACACTGAGTAGGCGAGACTCTAATGTTGAAATAATTAAGTCAGCAGTATTACCTATCTTATTTATAGAATTTTTAATACAATTAGCAAAAGTTTTTTCACCTATTGCATAATGAGCCTTGAGCTTCTGCTTTGTCATTAATTGTTTTTTATACTCAGAAAAGATTTTTGAAGTTTTAATCAATTTAGGCCCAGGACTAGAATTTCTAATTACAAATGTATCTTTACTAGAACCGTGAAGATTTGCTTGATATTTTCTACTTTTTTTTCCATCAGAATATTCAAACTTAATTGACTTTTTAACCGCTTTTGATACAGACATAATATACTTTATATTTTATTTTATATAATATCATATATTTTTATATAAATCAATTAATTTACTATAGTATTTTCTGACTTAACGCAAAATTTTTCAATAACTTTGCTGATAATAATTTTATTTATTAAAATTAAACAAATAAATTAAATAATATGACAACAAATGAAGATATGACACCAGAAACAAAAAAGATATTAGATTATATCAAGAATTCTGATGATTTAAAATTTGTACTCAAGAGTTATACTAAATTAAATAGCATTTTAAAAGAAGCAACACAACAAAAAGATGCAAATAGTATAAACACAGTTCTTGAAATTAATGATTTAATGATTAAGTTTAGGCCTCATATAAATCAAAAGATTATGGAGGAAAATGAAACTGCCATCTATAATATTATTCATAATAAAAAAAATAATAATTTATAGATGAAAATGAAAATACCATCTATAAATAGACAAATTTATAGATGAAAATGAAACTGCCATCTATAAATAGACAAATTTATAGATGAAAATGAAACTGCCATCTATAAATAGACAAATTTATAGATGAAAATGAAAATACCATCTATAATATTATTCATAATAAAGAAAATAATAATTTATAGATGAAAATGAAAATACCATCTATAAATAGACAAAATATTAATGACTTCCAGGAAAGTTTAGTCTCATCTGTTTAGATAGCCATGAATCATTTATAGAGCTGAGAGAATCTTCGCGCAAGTTATATATCAATAAATACAATGAAACATCAAAATTGATGACAGGAATACGAAATTGCAATCCAAATACAAAACTACAATAAATAAATGATTGGTTTTTATCGCTTTCGTAAAGTACTGGAGTTACGTTAATACCCCCAAAGAAGTTTAAGTTAACCAACTTTGTAAAATCAAAAGGCAAAATATAATGACAGAGCCACGTTGTATCTAGAGAAGCTTTTGGTATATATCTTCCTGATTGCAATTGCTCAGAGTCTTCAAGTAATGTAATAGTTGGGTTTGGGTCTAAACTAGTTAAATTACTATTTTTAATATTATCATAAAAATCACTATTTTCGTCGTATATGTTGTCATTGTCACTAAAGATTCTTTGACCTATTCTAAGTTTAGATATATTAGATAAAGGTCTCTTATATAAAAAATTTTTTTTATCTTGACTATAAAATACAGGTTTAGATATAAAATTCATAAAAATATTTTCGGTGATATGAAATTTAGCTTGAAGAATCAAATCGATAACAACACCAAATTCATTTCCAACAATAAATAATTTAGTATTCTTGTTTTTAAATTGTAGATCATATTTATTAATGATGGATTTAAATTGAATTAAAAAAGGTAAAGACAGAAAAATTATCTTATTCTTTATTCCTTCAAAAGAAGGAAAATGATAATGAGTAATGTTAACGAACCATTCTTGCATTTGCTCTATAAGATTTTTGTCTGTATCATCACTATATGGTGTTAATACACCTCTCAAATCTATAGATACATCTATATATATGTATTTAATAAAAGAAGAGAAAGAAAATATCTCACTAAGATTAATAACACCAGATAGATTTGAACTTGTAAAAAAAAGATTTGCTTTATCTAATATGTTATAAAATCTAACAGCTTTATTTCCAATTTTCAAATAAAAATATTGATATAATACAGGGAAATGTATATTAAATGTATTTTGTTCAAGCGAAAGATTTAAACTAAAGTGAAAAGCATCAGCAATTCCAGGAAATCTAGGAATTAATAAGCTATGCCCAAGATCAACAGATATATCTATTACAAAATATCGAAATATGTTCTCAGCAAATTGATTTTTTGTAAGAAGATTTAAATTTGATGCATGACCACCAACCTTAATAGCACCTCGGGATACTAAGTCAACACTTAAAACATTTCCTTCTTCTATATTATAATCCAAAGATTTAAAAGAAATGTTATGAAAATCGGTTAAATGATTATGGTGTAAAAAGTAATCATTCATTCTCTTATTAATATAATGATTAGTATAATTAAATCCTGGATATATTTTTAATTCTTTTTTTATTTTAGCATCGCTTATTTTATTGTTATTAATCTTAATATCTTTAATGTTATGAAGTTTATTATAATTAATTATTACTTTTACATCTACAATATTAGTTTTACTATTTGGAGTAAAAGATAATTCTATATTATAATCAGAATATTTATTTTTAGTGTTTGCTATAACTGTATTTATATACTCAATTAATTTAACATTTAAATATTTATTTTTAGAATTATCGTTAAGCTTAGTAATTGTATTCAACTCTTTATCGACTATCAAAGTATTGTTTTCAAGAATAAAAGAATTTGTATATCTAACGCCTTCATTAATTAAAAAAACATAATTATAATAGTTTTCGCCTTCACTTAACACTACTGATTGAAGATCGACTACGGCATCAAAAAATCCGTAGCTATGATATAATTTTTTAATAGCATCTATATGACTTTGTACTCCTGAGACACTTAAGTTTTTTGATGGATCAATAGGTATATAAGTATTAGAAGGCATTACATTTTCTAACTTAGACTGACTAAAGAAAGTATTTCCAAAAAAAGTATAACCTAGAGAAGAGGCAGAAGGAGGAATACATATAGTATATGTCAAAAAAATCTTATTATTATATTTTTCTTTTTTAAAGCTTGAAGTCACTCTTATGTCATGTAGGCCTTGAGAACTTAAGATATCTCGCATAAGAGAAATATCCAACTCAATATCCTTACGATCTATTACTGAGCCTTTTTTAATAGAAGATAGATTATTAAATTCAGAGGAAGCTGTAGTGCCATTTTGATATTTTATTTTTAGATCATGCACAATAAATCCATCTTTTAAGTAAAAATAATAGTTTGAATTTTCGTATTTTACTTCAATTTTTTTAAAAAGTCTACGTTTAAATAAGCTATTTTCTATTGCGTTTAAATCTTGTTTTTTGCTTAGATCAAAATTATTTAAAAATAATTTAATATCTTCATCCTTATATATTTCACTTCCTTCAACAAAAACTTCAGAAAAAGCATAACACAATAAAAAAACTATTTTTCTCACAATTTGTATTAAATTAACTATATTCTACTTGCATTTATATCAAAAAGCAATAGTAATTTACTTACATAGTACAAGAATCTAATAAAATTTGAATAGCTGCATCTTTATTCTTCCATTCATCAACTTTTACCCATTTTCCTTTTTCTAAGTCTTTATACCTTTCAAAAAAATGTTGTATTTTATTTAAAAGAGTTTGTGGAACCTCATTAATATTCTTTAAATAGTTAAATTCAGATTTCACTGGCACCGCTAAAATCTTTTGGTCTAGACCAGACTCATCTTCCATCAGCAAAACTCCCACCGCTCTACTTAATACATAAGCTCCTGGAACAATAGGTTTATCTAAAATCATACAGACATCTATTGCATCACCATCTTTGCCAAGAGTTCCTTCAATATATCCATAATTACAAGGATAGCCCATAGCGACATTTAATACTCGATCTAACATTAGATTATTACTAGCTTTGTCTATTTCATATTTTATAGTATCATGTAAAGGAATCTCAATAGTTGTATAAAATTCTCCTTTTAAAAACATTTCCTTTGAATTAATAATTTTATTATTGAATAAAGTCATTTTTCTTTTCTTTTTATATAACATAAATTTAAAATATTTTCAACTAAATATTATACAATTCCTCTATGTTTGCGACTCCAACGACATAAGTATGATCAGATCCATTTTCTAAACCTCGAAACTCTTTATTAATAGATATTGATTGAAATGAAATATTTGATAAAAGATAATCGATTCTAAATCCAACATCTCGAGAAAATGAACCTGCTCTATAGCTCCACCATGTATATTGACGGAAATTTGGATAATGAGCTCTATAGACATCATACAATCGAGTGCGATCTAAGAACTCCTGCATTTTTTCTCTTTCTTGTATAGAAGTAGGCACATTTTCATCAAATCGTACAGCATCAATAGTTTTCAAGCAAATATTTTTATATTTGTAACCTTTTAAAAGTTTATTTTAAATAATAGAAGAGATTAAACTTGAATGAATATTATTTAATTCATTATTTTCAAATACCACAAAGGCATTACCAAACAATACTCTATTTGCTATTGCATTCTTCAACCAACTTGATCAATCTTAAATTGAGTTTGGTAATTTAAGTAGTTGATGCACAAAAGTATTTTTTACTTTCTGTCTCAAAACTTACTTAACTGGCCGTTAAAGAAATCATATTAACACACTTATATACAATAACATTATTTAGATAAGCCGACTCTGGATTAAAAGAAGAATATGATAAATTTTCTAAGTTTTTAATATTAAAAGTCTTTTTGTAAAACAAAGAAAAGAGATAAGATAACATTTTATTTTAAAATAACACAAATAATCTATGGCGCTAAAAAAAAGTTGCAATACTGCTATATAAAATATTTTATTTTATTTAATGTCTTGATAATAATCAATATTAATCGAAATATAATTTACAATCAATAAAATCAACAAACTATAATGATAGGAACAATGTCACCAGATGAATGTAGAAAACATAATCTAACTCAATTAGTTGCATTATTGCAGATAAAAGAAGGCCTAAACAAAGATACCCTAGACAAAGACGCCCTAGGCTCATACAAAGATATGATTAATGAATATTTTAACAAGCATAAAAATATATTTCAATATACAGATGCGATATTGGAACTGAAGTTATTATCGGAAAATATAGAGTATAGAACGATGGTTGAGAACTTTATCAATAATAAAGGTAGTAAATACGATCTTGAGAAAAGCCAAAATAAAAAAAGTGACTTAATAAACGAGATATTTAATGAGGATTATCAAATTAGCAACATGGATCAAATTAAAAAAATAATGTCCCCAAATATACTTCATCGTCAAATGAGTGCTGAAGAGACTAAAGCTTATAAGGCGAGTGAGGAAGCAAAGGAAATAATAAACAATAGAGGTTTTTGGTTGAGACTACTAGACAGCATACTCGATGCCTTAAAAATTATCGATATTTTCGATATATTACCTCAGTCCAGTGAAACAAAAAAACAAAACGAAATTATAGCGAAGAATGAGAAAATTATTAAGAAACTTAATGACACAAACAAGAATATCACTGAGAATTTAATAACAAACTTTGATAAGTTATTCCAAGACGAGATATCGCTTGAAGAGAACACTAAGGTAATATCGAAAAAAATCGCACAAATAACAGAATTAGAGGAAAATATCGACAAAGAAGCATATCTAAACTATCTACAATATGAAGTAAATAACATAATTGATAACTTATATTCTTCAAACAATTCTGATGCAAATGAATTAAAGAATGCTTTTGAAAACGAAATTAATACAAAAAAGGGGAATAATGAGAAAATAAAAGCCTGTAAAAAATTCTTACACGAGAATTTAAATCTTTCTGTCAATGGAGGAATAAAAACCACACTACTAAACACGCCTAAAAACGAGATAGCAGCAAAACTAAATAATATCGTAGAGCAAATGTACGGTAATACTTACGAAGCAACAAACCAAAAAACAAAGGACTTCTTAGAGAAGAATTTTAATAATGACAATGAGAATGCCAAAATAGTATTTCTCTCAGAAGTTACTCCCTCCTCTAAGGAGGGAATTGAAAGCTATAGTCAGAAGATAAATTACAATATTCAAGGAGATATAGCTATGATAAATAATCAAGGTATAAACGAAGCAGAATGCAATAAAAACCCTCTCGGCATCGCATTTAAGACGGATGTGCAAATAGTAGAACATGATGGCATGACAATATATCATATGCATAACACCTCTAATGCTGGAGAGAAGGAACAGCTTAACAATTTCACTGAAGCACTAGGGCGGTCTGAGAAGTTGGGAATAATGGTAGGTGACTTCAATTATGGTTTTAATAATGATGCAGACCGTGTTATGGTTATTGAAGCATGTGATCCGCAGCAGAGTAAACTTAATGATTTGGCTCAATTGTTAGCAGACATGGAGAAGGCCGGTAAAACTATGATATATCTACAGCCCTATCAAAACATAGATATGTCAAGAGGAGCTCAACCTAGCAATCAACAAAGTATAATAAAAGTAAATATAGAAAAGAAGCCTGATAATAATGGTATACTTCTAAATAAAAAATTTTTACAGGAGATGATGAAAAATGAAGGGAATAGGATAAATTTTAAATCAACTGATAAGAAAGAAGTATTAGGCTTTGACCATAATACAGCGAATTTAGACATCATCAAAAATGGTCAAAAAACATCATTGATAGTGCAAAATCTCTTTAATGATCGTAGCGAGAAGAATAATAAAGTATACTCTAATATTGCAAATGTGACGAACCAGGATGCCCTAAATAATTTCAACGGTAACGTCAATGGTCTCTTTTATGATAATACCTTACAATATCTATTAGAGCAGCAAAAATCAATAAGAGAAATAGCGAAGAACAAGAATACCGATAGAATACCGATGATAAATTGAATTTTAAACATTTTTAAAATATTTTCAACTAAATATTATACAATTCCTCTATGTTTGCGACTCCAACGACATAAGTATGATCAGATCCATTTTCTAAACCTCGAAACTCTTTATTAATAGATATTGATTGAAATGAAATATTTGATAAAAGATAATCGATTCTAAATCCAACATCTCGAGAAAATGAACCTGCTCTATAGCTCCACCATGTATATTGACGGAAATTTGGATAATGAGCTCTATAGACATCATACAATCGAGTGCGATCTAAGAACTCCTGCATTTTTTCTCTTTCTTGTATAGAAGTAGGCACATTTTCATCAAATCGTACAGCATCAATAGTTTTCAAGCAAATATTAAAATCAGTTCCTACAATAATAGGCCTATCATTAATACTTTCAACATAATCAGTCAAATGAGATAAAAATTCCATTTTACCTTGATATTTAGAGCTTTGAATATCACTACCATTGACAACATAAAGACTGATTAAGGTAATATAAGTGCCTTTGATAAAAATTTCAGCAGATATAAATCGAGCTTCATCAGGTACAGAATTATTTTCAAACTGAGTTTTAATGTTGTGTAGCTCATGTTTACTTACAATGGCTACTCCATTATAACTCTTCTGCCCTATAACTGCAAAATGTTTGTATTCTGTGTCTTTAAAAAAGTCATAAGGAAAAAGGTCTGTAGAACACTTTAACTCTTGAAAAAACATAATATCTGGGTCTTCATGTTTTATCAACCAATCTATAGAGTCCTTTCTAACACGAATAGAATTTAAATTTAAAGTTAAAAACTTCATGAAATATTTGAGTTAGAAGGTCTTTTTAAGTAAGGCATTAAACCTAAGAATCTTGCTCTTTTAATAGCTTGAGCCAAAAGTCTTTGCTTATAAGATGAGACGTTAGTAACTCTAACGGACATTATACGTCCTCTTTTAGAGATAAACTGAGTTAATAACTGTAAATTTTTATAATCTATATCTTTTTTTGCAACGTCAGCTAAAGCACATTTATATCTTCTGCCTTTAAATACACTATCTGACGCTTTTGTAGGTCTTAGTCTTGTATTATTAATTGGAGCCTTTGTGGCGGTTACTGCTGTATTACTCATGATTCTACCTGATGATCTGCGATTTGAGATAAATATGATTCTTCTTCAAGAACATGCTTAACTTTTATAATTGCATGACGAATAATTGTTTGTTCTAATTTTATCTCGGAGTCTAACTCTAATATCTGTTTACCATCTGCCTTAATTGTAAAGCAAACATAAGTAGATGTTATATTTCCTTTAATTGGATATGCTAGATTTCGAATTCCCCAATTTTCTTCTTTTATAAGATCAATGTTATTCTTTTTAAAAATAGACTTAATAAAAGAAGCTGATGCATCTATCTCTCCAAGAGACATATCTTGCCTTAAAAGAACAGTCACTTCATAAATTTGTGTCACTTGTGTCATTTAGTTTTACTATTTATACGAAAATTATATAATACAATTACTACAATTGCAATAGGTCTATAAAAGAAAATTTACTAAAAATAATTCTTTTGTAAAAAAACTTTTAAACTTAACATCATATTTATAATTTAAAAAAGTTTTATCTATAATCTCATCTACTGACTTAGCATTTAAAAAAAGATAATTGACTATATCGGATGCAAGTAAAGTAGAAATTAGATTTTTCTTATATTTAAATGACTGCAAATTAGTATTAACAAAAAACGGAAAATATTCATGAACATAATCATCATATTTTGATAAATCTTGTTGAAATAATTTTTCTTTTAAAAAGATCTTCAAATAACTCATCAAATAAGCTATATCTGGCAATAAATCCTTTGAAAAATCAAATTTATTTAAGACAATATTGTCAGCTAGTTTTAAATACAATTTATGCCAACCTTTTAACCTTTTTGCAGATTGCAAAGCATTACATTGAGCATAAGAAGATTGAAGAATATATTGAACATAAAAAGATTTCATAGATTCTATAATATCATTGCGATCATTGTTATCGGATAATAAGATTTTTAAATTAATTTCAATATCGGAGCAAAAGACTCCTGCAACATTGTCAATAAAGTCTGTATATATAAGAACGCCCTTCTCGCTCGCTTCCAACCTTCCCGCATGAGTAATACTTAAATTTGCCCCTTCTGCAAATATCTTACAATTTAAGTCTTTGCCATCTACTCGAATATTATGGTTATCTATATCAAAATCTAATTTTTCGCTTGAAGCCTTTACATAAGTTCCAACGGCGCCCATAAATAAGATATCAACAGAATGTTTTAATAATAAAGAGATAAGGTCATTTATTAATATTAAATTAGAGCTTAAAGATAGCATTTTTTGAACTTCTTGAGTTAACGTAACTTCTTTGTCTGAGCGATCAATAATCATTCCTCCTTTAGATAATTTAGATCTATCATATTCTTTCCAGCTTGAATTTTTTAATTTAAACAACCTTTTTCTTTCTTCTAGAGAAATGGTAATATTTGGATTTGGATCTATGAAAATCTCCTTTGAACTAATTGCTGCAAGAAGTTTGATATTTTCATAATCAGCATTAACTCCATTTCCAAAAACATCGCCATTCATCGAGCCAACTCCAACCATAGTAATAAACTCTCTATTACGCATAGATAGAGCCTCTAATCTAACTAAGATACTTTGCCATACTCCCAAAGAAGTAATACCAATCTCTTTATGATCATATCCATCTTTGCCTCCTGAGGCAAAAGCATCTTTTAGCCAAAAATTTTCTTTTATAGATATTTGATTTGCGATATCGGAATAACTAGAAGTGCCTTTATCCGCAGCTATGACTAAATATCGATCATTTGTTTTTTGAGTAATAGCTATAATACTTTTAACAAATTTTTTATAAGCATCTTCTGGAGAGATATTTGTTTTAAGAAAGATACACCCTTTAGATCCGGTAGGAATAATGATAGAGTTTTTAGGAATTTGAGCTAATACTAAATCTATAGCTTCTTTACGATAATCACTTCGATTAGAAATACGAATACCTCCTCTTGCTATATCTCCAGAGCGAATATGTATTGCTTCAAAGTCTTTAGAGTAGACAAAAATTTCTTTAAATTTATAGTCAGATGAAATGATTTTAAATATAAACACACCCTCTAACTCTAACTCAAGAATAATATTTTTTTCAATAATTGAAGTTTGGTTTTTATAAGCCTCAATAGCTAAATTTCTTAATGACATATAAAATTTTATTTTATTTTAACACTTTAAAAATATTAAACAAGATAGTAGAGATCAATTGTTAATATACATAAAAGAAGAATAACAATTTAATTAATGATTAATTAATACCGAGATAATAAATGCGAATAAATGTCAATTGTCATCTATATAACAAAAAATAGAACAATTGCGTCATATATAATAATCCATTGAATTTTTTATCTTTATGGATTAATCAATAAAAGATAAGAAATATTTTATATATGAAGATATTAAAAATGATACAACACTATTTATTTTCTTATAATTGTTATATTTGCCACAAAGAATTTAGCTCAAACGGTATATGCAATAAATGCAGAGTGTATTTTAAATTTATCGATGATATATGCCAAAAATGTGGCTCCTATATGTTTGCAAAAGTTTTAGAATGTTATAAATGCAAAAATTTTAAATATTTTAAAATTGCTCGATCATTATTTGAAACTAATTACCATATGATGCAGCTTATCTATCAAATAAAATATAAGAAGAAAATATACCTACTTGATATATTTATTAATCTTATTATTGAAAGATATATAGATATTATTAGAAAATTTGATTATATTACTTATATTCCAATGCATTTTAATAAATATTTCTTTAGAGAGTATAATATTCCACAAATTTTAGCTTACCGCCTTGCAAAAAAGACTGAAATTTCCTTTGTTCATGCATTTAATAAAATAAAGAATAATCGAACTCAAGCTTCGATACTTGATAAAGGACAAAGAAAAAGAAATGTTCAAGGAGTATTTACAGCAATTAATATCGACATCATAAAAGGAAAGAAAATTCTTATTATTGATGATATTAGAACCACAGGAGCTACAAGTAATATAGCCGCATATAAGCTAAAAAAATACAGTGATGAAATTGGATTAATTACTATCATGAGTTATGATTAATGTTATCATGAATCTTTTTTACACATTTCTTACAATCTACCACCTTTGATTCGCATTTGAACCTGATTTAGTCTTCGGCTTCCAACTGCTAAATTCTAAACCAATATTGATTATTTATTTTATTGAATTTACAATCTTTAAGACAATATTGTTACTACCAAAGATAATAATAAGAGTATTTTCATCAGTCGGCCTCAGAACGTTTCCTTATTGGGATCTGTATCTTCTATTATGGTTACAGAGGTATTATTTTTTGGTGCCCAATATTTAAATGAAAAATCTTTAAAACAATATGCCGACGCTGTAGCAAATGCTAGATCTATAGCTTTAGCGATAAACACGTCTCCGTAATAATCATTAAAAATTTTAGGTGATAGTCTAAAACTTGAGAAAAACAATCCGAAATAAAACTTCATGTGATCCTTCTTATAATCAAGCTGTACAAGATAAAGCGATAATTGAGATATATCAAAATGCAAAGTTACATATGGAATATTAAATGTGAATGTTGGTAAAACATAAGACATCAAAAAGAGCGTCTTCTTTGTATTATAATCTGTTGCCTCATCTTTTTGAAAATTAAATTGGTATAGACCCTGCCTCAACCTTGTCATAACCTGCCAAGATATATAGAAGTATTGAGATGGACGGAGTATAATATTTATATCAAAAATTGTTTGTGCTATAGATAAGATATTCAAGAGTGGAACTGTATCTTTATTAAAAATAATCGCGAACTGAGCTTTTATCCTCTTCGATCTTTCTGTCTTTCTTAAACTTAAAAAGTTAGAATTATTTGATATCCCAGCAGTTATTGCAAAGTATTTGCTATTAACCACGTTATAAGAAAACGGACTTGGTGAATGACCGAAGTCTTCAGAATAAGTTGTTGTCACCAAAGATGATAAGAAGAGTATTTTACACACCAATTTTTGATATGTTTTTAGCTTCATTGTCAAACTATTTTTGGTTTTGGTCTTTATTTTCTTCTTTTTTTACCCAATATTTAAATGAAAAATCTTTCAAACAATATAACGCCACTGCAGCAAACCCTATATCTAGAACTTTAGCCGCAATCACGTTTGTAGTAGGATTATTAGAAAATTTAGGGCATATTCTAATACCTGAGAGAAGCATTCCAGAATAAAACTTCATTGTCTTGTCACCATACTCAATCTGTGTACTATAAAGCAATAATTGAGATGTACTAAAATGGAAAGCTACATATGGAATATTCAATGTGATTGTTGGTAAAATAAAAGACGCCCAAAACGTCATCTTCATAGTATTATCTACCTTTTTTTCATCCTTATTAACTTCCTCGTTCAAATTGCCATAGATAAGTCCATGCTTCACGATTGTCATAAGCTGCCAGGATAAATGGAAGTATTCAGATGGACGGAGTATAACATTTATATCAACAAATGTTTGTAATAGAGATATTACATTCAATGTAAGAACTGTATCTGTAGCGAACGGAGTCGCGAGCTGACCTTTTATCGTTTTCACTTGCTCGAGATTGAATTCTTTCATTTTATTATCAACCTTCTTAGGATTCGCGCCGAAAGTAGGAAATTTATCCTTTTGTATTAAACTTAAAAAGTTAGAATTATTTGAGAGCCCAGCAGTTATTGCAAAGTATTTGCTATTAACCAGGTTATAGGAAAATGGGCTTGCTGAACGACCGAAGTCTGCAGAATAAGTTGTTGCCACCAAAGATGATAGCAAGAGTATTTTATTTTTCATATTATTTTTTTTTTTTTCAAACTTATTTTACATAAAAAAAAACAGAAGTCAATAGAGTATATGAAAAAATTTTTATTAAAAAACAATATTATCAAATATTATATAAACAAGAATTAAAAACAATATTTTATTTATCGCTATCGTCAATAAAAAACTTATATAAATACCAAAATACTAGCAAAAAAATAATTAGACTTATATTCATAAAAGTATACATAATAAATAAACCATAATGCTCATTTATATAACTCAAAAGTGCCACCGTAAAAGCAGACAGACTTACTGAACCAAGTGAGTGAGAAATACTAAAATACCCTACATTTTCTTTTGATAATAAAATTAATATATAAATTCCACCTATAATTAAAAAAGAATCAAATACTCCAAACATTAAATATATGATTTTACTATAACCCAAAAGATTTAAAGCAACTATTAATAATGAATAAAAAAAAATACCAATACCAAATATTAAAAGTGCATTTTTACTGACATCAATTAATAATCCTACAAATATCGAGCTGAGACAAGAAATAAAACTCATGCAAACCGCCATATAATGAGCCTCTTCATTTGATATAAAATAATGAGTTTTAAACAATTTTGGCAATAAAATTAAATCAAATTGAGATATACTACCAACAAATCCAGCTAATAAAATCGATAAAAGAATCTTAATCTTATCCTCTTTGATATATTTTATATTTCTTATGAAATTTAATTTGATAATTTCATTATAAAACTCTATACAAAATATTTTTACAATAGAATATATATTTTCATAATAAATAAAATAAAACATAATATATAAAATAATACTAAATACTAAAGCTAATTTCCAAAAATGAAGATATAAATCATTTATCTCTAAAAGAAATAAAACAAGATACCCAATCATAATACCTATTTTAGAAGACAGGGATATAGTAGATAAAAAAAAGGCTTTATAATTACCACCAGAATTAAATGATAATATTCGCGCCGTATCAACACCTCCGGACATAGACATATTAAACAATAAGCGAGCAAATATAAATAACGCTATACTTAAATAACTCTTTGAGCCTAAGCTGATGAAAATTAATAAAGATAACATTCCTAACAATAAAGATATATTTAAAGACTTGATTTTATTGTTTTTACTTATTTTGCCTAACACAATTGATCCTAAAATTTTTCCCAATCCTCCAAAGCCAATCATGATATATATCACATAATCTGGCATATCTTCTGTAAACAAGATCGATTTAAACTTTAAAGCCAACATACTAATTATGTGATAATTATAATATTTGATAAATGTAATCATTGATCCTTGTAGGCTCATTGTTTTTGATATTTATTATCAAGATAATATCATAAAAATTATACTTTACAATAACCCTTTATACTCTTATAATAAAAGAAATAATAAAAAGTGTCAGAATCAAATACACTACACACTTACAACATCGATTATGAAAAAAAGATTCTTGGTCTGATATTATTAGACTTTAATCAATTTGATAATATTATTGAGATTATTCAAAAAGATCATTTTTATGAAAATATTCATAAAGAGATATTTATGACATTTCTTCAAATTAAAGAAAAAAACCTAACTCCTACAAAAGATTTAGTAGTAAATATATTATCTATTAATAAAAACTTTGACGAAAAAGAACTTAATCAATATATAGATCAGATTATGCTTTTAGCTCAGTCTGTTGTTAATCCAGTACCTTATTGCGAAATAGTACGAGACCTATTTTTACGAAGACAATTAATCGACTTTGCAAATAAAGTAAAAGATAATGCTCAAAACTCCTCTCTTGAAAAAAGGGCTAATGATCAATTAAACTCAGCCGAAGAAATTTTATATAATATCGCAATGCAAGAATCTGCTTCCTTTCAATTTGAACATATATCGCAAACATTGCCGGATTATTTAAAATCATTAAATCAATCTAGAAAATTAACAGATACATTTATTGGGTTACCTTGCAATATACTTGATTTAGATAATGCTCTAGGAGGTTTTAGAAAATCAGATTTGATAATTATAGCCGGAAGACCCGGTATGGGAAAAACCGCCTTTGCCTTAACATTAGCACTAGGTGTTGCAAAAAATCTACAAAAAGATGAGTCAGTAGGAATTTTTTCACTTGAAATGAGTAAAGAGCAATTATGTTCAAGATTGTTATCAATAGAAAGCGGTATCTCATCTTCTAATATTTCAAATTGCGATCTATCTGATGAGCAATTTAATGTCCTGCTATCTACCTCCGAAGAGTTAAATAATGTTAGTATCTTTATCGATGATTCCGCAGCTTTGTCAATCTCCGCAATTCGCTCTCGAGCAAGAAGAATTGCAAGAAAAGAAAATATTAAATTTTTAATTATAGATTATCTTCAGTTACTTTATGCAGATGGAAAAAATGATAACAGAGTATTAGAAATTTCAAAAATTACTCAAGGCCTTAAACAAATTGCAAAAGAACTTAATATTCCCGTTATAGCTCTATCTCAGCTTTCTCGTTCTGTTGAAAGTCGAACTAATAATAGACCTATACTATCAGACTTACGTGAATCGGGCTCTATTGAACAAGATGCAGATATAGTAATGTTTTTATACCGAGAAGAATATTATTTGAAATTAAGAAATAAAGAATTAATCAACGCAGAATCGGAAATCTCAGCAGAAAAATTACAAGATCTAGAAGAAAAATCTTCGCAATGTCGAAATATAGCTGAAATCATTATTGCAAAACATCGTAATGGAGCTACACAAAATATTCATTTGTATCATGACCCTTCAACATTTACTTTTAAAAATCTAAACGAACAAAAAAAATTTAGATAGATTATAAAAAGCAAATTTATCTTAATAAATTCAGCATTAGAATAAATCTAATATAGATTTAGGAGCATTAAAAAAAAATTAAGTACTTTTTAGACGATATAATACTTTTACTGTATCATTCTTAATAGAGAAAAAGCCTCCTGCGACATTTTTTACAACCACTTCGCCATTTAACGAAATACTGCTTCCTGCCTTTAAAGTTCCTTCAAAACTTTCATGACCTTCTAAAATCTCCATATCACCTTCAAACGTAGTTAAGGCAACAGATATCGCCTCATGACTTTCTATCACATTACTATTTCCAAGCACTGCAGTGATCATACATTTCATTTTTTACCTTTTAATATCATCGATAGAACCTATATACATAAATTTATTTTCAGAAACATCATCATATTTTCCTGTCAAAATATCCTCAAAAGTTCTTACCGTATCATTAATCTTAACAAACTTACCTTTTTGATTTGTAAATTTCTCAGCAGTTTCAAAAGGTTGAGATAAACATCTTTCAATTTTTCTAGCTCTATATACAACTGTCTTCTGCTCATCAGATAATTCTCCAACTCCCAAAATCGCTATGATATCTTGTAGATCTTTATATTGCTGTAAATAATTTTGCACTTCTCGCGCGGTAACATAATGTCTCTCTCCAAGAATATTTTTATCTAATATCTGTGATGTACTATTTAATGGATCAATCGCTGGATAAATTCCTAATTGGGCAATCTTTCTACTAAGTTGAGTAGTAGAGTCAAGATGAGTAAAAGTAGTAGCGGGAGCAGGATCCGTAAAGTCATCAGCCGGAACATAAATAGCTTGAATGGAAGTAATAGAACCATGATTAGTAGAAGTAATTCTTTCTTGCAATTTTCCAATCTCAGTGGCTAAGGTTGGTTGATACCCAACAGCTGAAGGAATTCTACCTAATAAAGAGGAAACCTCTGCTCCAGCTTGTGTAAAACGAAAGATATTATCTATGAAAAATAGTATATCCTGCCCTCCGTTCATATCTCGAAAAGATTCTGCAATTCTTAAAGCGCTAAAAGCTACACGAAAACGCGCTCCTGGAGGCTCATTCATCTGACCAAAAATTAATGATACTTTTGAATTTTCACGTTTATTTTCATCAATAACTCCAGCTGAAACCATTTCGTGGTAAAGGTCATTTCCTTCTCGAGTCCTTTCACCAACTCCTGCAAACACCGCATGACCTTTGTAATTTTTTCCTAAGTTGTTAATTAACTCCGTAATTAAAACAGTTTTTCCAACTCCAGCTCCTCCAAAAAGACCGACTTTCCCTCCTTTTGAATACGGAGCTAATAAATCGATGGCCTTAATACCGGTTACTAAAACATCTCTTTGAGAAGATTGGTCGATAAAAGCTGGAGAAGGTTGATAAATTCTTCCTCTTTCCTTTACATTTAATTTTCCAAATCCATCAATAGGATCTCCTTTAAGATTTATAATTCTTCCTTTGGTTGCATCTCCTATAGGAACGGATAAAACATCTCCAGTATCAACTACCTCTAGACCATAATATAGCTCTTCAGTCACATCCATACTTATAGCGCTCACTTTTCCATCTCCTAAATGCTGCGCCACCTCACAAACAATAACTTTATCATCGAATCTTATCTCTAATGCATTTAATATGTTAGGAACGTTATTATCATCAAACTGAACCGAGACAACAGGACCTCTCACTTCAATCAAAGTTCCAATATTTTGTTTAATCATATTTCTTCTAAGTTAACTGTAGTTATGTTAAACGATTTTAAACCAAAAAGCAATATTATTTTTTATTTTCAATCATTTTTTTATATTAGGAATTATTTTTTCTTCCACCATCTTTTTACGTATAATTGAAATCTCGTTACCTTTATATCCCAATTGCAATATATCTGATCCACGAATAAAATCTTCCTCTTTGGGTAAATCAAAGTTTTGAATCTTACGTAATTTATCAATTAAACTCAGACTGATTTTATTATCCATATAAAGTATTATTATCTCTGCATAATCGCGAGTAAGAAAAAATCGCTTTAAAATATGTATTTCTCTAACATTATTTCGAGACATTTTTTTGTATATATTTAAATCACAATAAAATAAAGTGGCATAAACTAAGTTTACATCTCCGCATAAGATTGCATTTTCCAAATTAATTATATCAACGCCAAATAACTCTTTAAATATATTTAATCGATACATCTGCTCAATAATATATTTTAATTTACTATTATCTGTATTACTAAAGATACTATTGAACTCATAAATAATTCTTTCTGTAGATAGTATTTTTAATCTATGAGCATTATCACGAATAATCTCCTCATACTCAACATGGCTTCCATACCGAGTTAAAAAACGGAAATAACGCAATATTCGTAAATAATCTTCTTCTATACGCAATTGCGCATCACCAACAAATTTAACTTTATTGAGAAAAAGATCATTGATGCCATGAAAATAATCAAAAAGTTTATTTGATCTAATATCATAACTCAAAGCATTAATTGTAAAATCCCTTCTCTTTGCGTCTTCTTCATATGATACTCCGTATTTCACTGTTGCAAATCTACCATCGCAATTAACATCGGACCTTAATGAACTCACTTCAAAAACATATTTCTTATATAAAATAGATATCACTCCATGATCATATCCATGAGTCAAATATTTCCAATTATTTTCCTTTGCTTTTTCAATAATTTTATCGGGAATTAATGAGGTACAAAAATCATAATCTGTAATTTGTTTATTTAATAACAAATCTCGAACACTTCCTCCAACCAAACGTATGCTATCTTTAAATTTTTTAACAAAGGAAATAATATCATATGGCAAAAAGATTTTACGTTTTTTTATCTTAAAGGCCCTTAAATGATTCATATCATAAATCTCTTCTTCTATAGCTAGATTATTTTGATCACATAGTTTACTTACTTTGTTGGAATTAGTGTAGGATAATTCAACATACAATTCAGAATTATCATTCATGTTTGAGGCAATAGTTGATAAAACAAAATTATAATGCTCCATAGCATCATGATTTGCAAAAAGAGCTAATTTGGGTTCATATTTCAGAGATATATCGTATTGATCATTTTTTTCATCGATATAAGGAGGATTAAAGAAGATCATATCATAAACATTATTATTATTTGATAAAAAAAGATGCCAATCAGAGTTTATAAAGATAGATTTCACCTGAGGTATTATTTTATTATAATTAATTTTACTAACTTCAATTGCCTGTAAACTTTTATCAAGAAAAGTCACTTCTTGAACATTAGACGAATAATAAGTATAAGAAATAGAGAGGCACCCGGAGCCAGAACCAAGGTCAAGAACTTTTTTAGCGGCTGTGTTTTTACGAGCTTGAAAAATCATAAATTCAGAATCAGACCTAGGAATCAAGACATTTGCATTTACAAAAAAACTTATACCAGCAAAATCCGCTTTGTGAACAATATATTCGATCGGAATTCCCGTAGCTCTTAAATTACATAATTTCAAAATTTTCTTTTTATCTTGATCAGAATAATCTAGCGATAAATAATTTTCCTTTATTTTCTTAACAGAATAAATAATTTCATTTAGGTCAAAGAAAGAATTTTTAAGAATTTTTAAGCAATAATTTAAAAATTGCATCATATTGCAGTATTTTCAGAACGAAAAATAGTATATCGACTTTTCTCTTCATAAGAATTAAAAGAATAATTTGTAAAAAGCAAATCTTGTTTTTGTAAATAAATAGAATCTGGATATTCTTTTAACAATCTATCAAGATACATATCTCTTTTAAATTTCAAATCCAATTGATTAAAATAGTAAGCAGCTTTAAAGATAGGTAAATCTAATTTTAAACCAGAGATATTAATACGATCAAAAAGCACAATCATTTGTTCATAACTTAATGCAGCTGACAGTATATTATCTTCTGCCATAGTATCAGCAATATCTAAATAATAGTCATACAGTGTTTTATAAATAAGAACATATTTAGCAAGAACAAACTTCACGTATTTTGAATTTGTATGTTTATATTTCTTTAAAAAGAACTTTATATTATCTGCAGCAAAGATAAGAGATTGTGGTTGACGATCAAAGTGCAAATATCCATCTTTATAAGCTATAACCAATCTTAAAAACTCCAAAAACTGTGTATCTTGACTAGAAGGAAAAATTTCTTTAAATTTTAATAACTCTTCTTCAAACAGCGTATACTGCTCTGATCGAAATATGGTATATAAGTACATCACATAAGATTTTTCACCTATGGCATTATCTATATTTGAGAGATAGCTATCAAAAAAGAAACTTATAGCAGTTGTATAGTCAGAATTTTTTAAAGCATGTAAACCCGATATATATAAGTCTAGTATATTTTTCGTTATTTCATTATATAATTCAGCATCATATTTAGATACAATTTTACTAGGGTACTGATTATCCGATAAGCAAATACAAAAAAGAAAGAATATTTTTTTTATCATAATGTTTTACCTTGTACCTTTAGTCGGACTCGAACCGACAAAAAACTTGATTTTGAATCAAGCGCGTCTACCAATTTCGCCATAAAGGCATTACTGAATTAGTATACAACATAAAAACAAAAAAGTCAATTGATTTTATACAAAAAATATGATACTATCTAACAGTAAATATTAATTCTAAATGACAAAACATAAAATCACTGGAGTGGTAAATAATATTTTACCAAATGGAAAATTTAATGTAGTAACAAATATCAACAATCAAGAACATAACATAGAAGCTATAATTTCAGGAAAAATTCGTCAATTTAAAATCAAAATTGTCAGAGGCGATGAGGTGATCATGGAAATCGACGAACAAAGCATACATCCAAATGAAAAATTACGCGGCACTATAATTCGTAGAAATAAAAAATAAATCTCTAATTTACTTTAAACCTCTGTCCGGTGGCAAAGCACTTATCATCTAAATTGGCTTTATTTCTCTGTAGCAAACCGGCCCAAGCAATCATAGCTCCATTATCGGAACAGTATTTCTTATTTACAGGAAAAAATGGTATATTATTTTTTTGACATATATCGTATAAAGCATCACAAATCAATTTATTTGCCGCCACTCCTCCACTAACAGAAAAAGCTTTTATATCAACATCTTTCATGATATATTGTATTTTATCTTCTAAAACCTGACAAACAGTATATATAAATGAAGCAGCAACATCATAATGATTATTAAAATTAATAGAACGAATTACTTGAGTTTTTAAACCTGAAAAAGACATATTGGCAGAGTTATTACGATAAAGAGGTTTTGAATAATTATATTTTTTTTTATTTCCCAATAGCGCATACTTCTCTATAATAGGCCCTCCTGGATATTCTAAATTCATACTTTTTGCAATTTTATCAAAACACTCTCCTAAAGCATCATCAATCGTATTTCCTAAAATTTCAAATTCATGCACAGACTTTACTAATACTAATTGAGTATGTCCTCCTGAAATCAATAAAGAAAGATAAGGATAAGGAATATCTTCAGTTAAACTTACTGATAACATATGAGCCTCAAGATGATTGACTTTATATAAAGGTATACCATAAGCTAAGGATAAACCTTTTGCAAAATTTACTCCGGTCATTAAAGACGAGATCAAGCCTGGTCCAAAAGTAGCAGCAATACCTTGTAAATCACTTATGTTAATATCTAAAACAATATCATGCAATGTATGCAAATGTCTACGAGCAGCTATCTCAGGAACAACTCCTGTAGTATAAGACTGAGAAATGGTTTTATGAAATATAACATTTTTATCGCTTGAGACAATGGCAACACTAGTATCATCGCAGCTATATTCAATGCCTAGAAATTTATTTATCATAACAATTATATTATATTACAATATAATAAAATGTCTATATAAGCACACAGGTTTTTAAAATTTTATAAATTATTTTTTAAAAAAGTATGAAATATAACTCGATAAGCTTAAGATAAAGTTTAAATAGCAACAAATTATGTCAATCAATTTCATCAAAACAATTTCCCTTATTGCATTTTCTTTTTCAATTACAACTGGAGAAGCAGCAGTAATTACGAATAAATCAAATATACAGAATAATCTAGCAAAATTATCTTCAGCATATGGAGTAGCTGTCTCCTCATTACAGACAGCTATAACAAATAGAATCAATCAATCTGAAACAATGGAGGCAGGAAATACTGACTTTTCTCCAATATCATTAATTTCTACTATAACCGATCACAAGGTATTTGACTTTGCCTTCATAGATCGTTATGGAAACGGAATATTCAGAGCTTTAACAAAGCATCATGATAACGCTATATTAAGTTATAACTTAATTACTAATCAACATGATGTATACTTTATTGTAGTACCTAAATATAATAGCAAGACAATAGGAACTCCGATAATGACAGCAGTAGGTAACATAACATTAAAAGATTATGTCATAAAAAGAAGACAACCAAACGATATCTCTTATTCAGGTGTATCAATATATACCAATGCAGATGACTGGATAGTAAATGCTGCAGCAGGCCCATCTAAATTACCTTCATACTCAAACGCTTATTCAGTTAGTATGCAGTATTTGCCTTTGTCGGATTTAATCACAACCTTTCCTAATGTGTTTTTAAACTTAGCTGACGATACTAATGATATTGGTATAACACAAGTATCATCAGTAACAAATATGGGAAGAACTACAGCAATCGCTGATATGGGATTAACTCGGGATACTGAATACACTTATCCAACTCAATCTTGATATCTTTACAATCAAACAACAATGATAATATTTATTATTATAAAATAAGAAAAAAATTTTAGCTCACTTTATATCGAAGTTATTATAAAAAAAAACAAAAAATATGCAAAAAAAATTTTTATTATTATTAACGGTAGCATTTAGCTCCCCCGGAAGCTATTTTCATACAGAAAAGAACTTAGTTGAAAGTGTCTTTGAGACTATTGAGCCAATTATAAATGAAATAGAGAGTAGAGGCGTGGCATTAAAGACAAATGGCACTGATTTACCTACACCTCATAATGTAATATCAACAAATACCACTCACCCTATAGTTAACAAAGCTTGTATAGTAAAATATTCTTCTCAGAACGCATATTATGGAGTGATAAAAATGCAAGGAACCGCACTTGCAAACCCAAGTTCAACACCATCAGGCGAAATAGGATCTTCTTTGTCATCAATACCTCTGTCTTTACATAGTAAATATATTATTTGGCAAATTGGTCAAGACCCAATAAAGTATTTAACAAATCAATATGAAGGATTTTCAGTCAATGCCAATGGAGCTGTAGATACTCAATCGGACGTTGTTGCAGTCTCTCCTCCATTAGCAATCATTGGAGCAAATATTCCTCGTCTAATATCTGCAAATATAAAATATGTCAAAATGGGGCCAGATAGTGAGTATAGTGATATTATAGCATTAATCTAATATTTATTTTTAGATTTGATGCTTTTTTTTTACATCAAAAAATTTTTATCTTTTTAAAACAATTAAAATTTTTAATTAATTAAGTTATTCAATCATAATAATTGAAATTAAATCATACAATATGTTTAAAAAATATTATGCATTAATGTTATTGAGTATAACATTATCAGACTCTTCTAATAACGTAAAAATTAAATTATTAAATTTAGGTACAAATACTGGCGCTACTATCAATGCTCAAAAAGAGGTTATGAAAAGTCATTATAATAATGGAACACTACCAGATACATCCAACGGCACTCATGTTTCATTAATATCTAAAGCTACAGATGACGTAGAAATAAAGCAAATCACAGCTGTGGATAACTCAAATAAAATCAGTATGATATCAATTGAGATAAAAGCCAACTATGTAGGACTAGTTGGAGTAAAATTTCTAATTATACCTCAAGTTGAAAAAAATCAATTTCTAGGATACAAAGTAATAACAAATGCAGATGATATTATCTCATTATACTACTTATTTAAGCCAACTGATTATAATACAACATCTTTGGTTTCTTATAAATTTAAAGAATCTCTACATAGTTCTTTTAGTAATGCAATCTTTGTAGACTTTAATAGTTCATTATCTAGTCTGAATCCAGGTACGCTTATTAATTATAACTTAATACCTAATGATTTAATAGCTTTGAGCCCATCATAAACTATGCTAAAATTTTTATTATTTTTCAGCATACTGTTATCTGAAAATGCGATTAATAAAGAAATTTATAAACTCATGCAAGAAATTATTTTAATAAAAAATTATTCTGAAAAAATTATTAAAAAAATTTATTTAAACAAACAAACTGTCAATGAACCAATTGAGATTATCCAAAGCAATCATCCATATTTTAGTTATGCTGTAATAGACTCCAATCTAAATTTAATCATACGAACATTAACATCAGAAGACGAATATAATATACGAGATCAAAAGAAAGAAAAAATACACTATTTTCTAGAAAATACATATTTCATTTTCATACCTGAAAAGAAAGCACACGATATTTCTTTTTCAAAAATATATACCAATATCGATGAAAATAAAAAAAAAGCTAACTGCATTGTTCTATCTAAAGATTATGATTTATCTATAATATTATTTGATATTCCTAATTTAGAGCTTCCTAAATTGATATTTTTATCGACTAATACTATATATGAGCAATTTACAGAGTTAGCAGATAAACATAATGGCATAGAGTCTATTTTATACTATGAAAAAACAGACAAAAAATTATAACTTATATTTAGAAAATGATAAAATAATAATATGAAAAGATTATATCGACTATTTTTAGCACTTTGCTCTTTACAATCTTCTCCTCTTATAGGAGTGTCAAATAGTTTAGTTGCAATTGATAAAATCATAGTTTTTTATTTAGATATGACAAAAAAAATGTATTATCATAAATTTTTTGAGGATTTTTCGAAAACTAATGTATTAGAGCAATTTATCAATAAGAATAAACAAAAAAAAATTGAAAGCAGTTTGTATTTTAATAATTCAAGCTTCATTAAGGTAATGACAGAAGAAGATAACAATCACTATATTCGTCAAATTTTGATTGATGAAAATTATAATGTTTTGTTTTTTTTGCACAATCAAGCATCCTATGCAGGTCATTTAGCAAAAAAAAATAATTTATTGCTGCCCAAAGTGCTATTTGATACTATATTTTTAGCTGTAAGTATATATTCAGAAGATGATACCGATATCTCAGGGTTTGAGATAATAACTAATTTTGACGAACATAATCGCGCATTTACAGGGGCTCAATATGTACCATGGATTCAATCACAAATAACAGATTACACACAAAAAACATCAATATTAAGTAATGCTATTTTTTTACCCACAGACGATATTAAAGAATTAATATTCTCAGATAAAATAATGCAAAATGATTTACTTATAGACGAAATATTTGAAGAAATGCAAAAAAAAGATGCAAAATGATTTAAAAAATGTGCTAATTTATAGAGAATGGCAAAATGAGATTCTTAATTTATAAATATTTTGATGTCTAAAAAATGATTGAATTTAGTGGGATTCTTTTTTATTTTCGCCGGCAATGTTTTTTTTCAAATCCATACCCTTACGTTTTGCTAATACAGTAAAAGAACTAATTGAAGATAGAGCTTTAAAGCCTGCCCTCACAACATTATGTACAGTTCTTGAACCTAAACTTTTAGCAACAATATCTTGAATTCCAGCATGATCACATATTGTTCGAATTGGTCCTCCAGCTATAATACCATTTCCAGCCTTAGCTCTACGCACTAAAACAACACTAGCTCCGGCTTTTGCTTTTTGATCATGATTAATAGTACGATTTTGAAATAAATTGATTGATATCATATTTTTTTTAGCTTTATTAAGCGCTTTATTTTTAGCATCAATCACCTCTTTAGCTTTAGCTAAAGCATAACCAACTCTACCCTTTTTGTCTCCACAAACAACCAATACAGAAAAGGATAAAATTCTTCCTGATTTTACAACATTTGTTACTCTACGAACAGTTAAAACGCTAGAAAAGATATTATCAATATTTTTTTTATTATCTTTTCTTTTAAAGTTTGATTTTTGCTTATCGCCAAAATCTTTATTATTGATATTCTTATTTATATCTTTTTTGTTATTATTAATGACAGTATCTAACTTATTCTGAACGTTGGCCCCATCATTATTTACTGTTGCATCTTTTACTTCGTTTGCATTATTTGTAAAAGAATCTTTTTTGTTATTGTCTTCTGTTATCATATAAACCCCCTTAAAATGTTAAGTATTTTCTTGCAGCATTTGCGACTTCTTCAATAATACCATGATACCTATGCTTACCTCGAAAAAAAACAACGGCATCAATGTTATTTTTCTTAGCCAATTGACCGATATAAGTACCAACAATTGTAGCACAAGCTTTATTTCGTAAATTAATTGATGTAATTTTGTTATCTTCTTTAAAGTTTTTAACTTTTGTAGAATAAGAAAGCTCCTTATCGTCAACAAATATAGAAGCATAGATATGCTGATTAGTTTTTCTAACTTGCAAAATAGGTAAATTTGATTTTGATTGTATATCATATTTTACTCTTTTTGCACGAATCATGTGTGTTTTGTTATTTATCATAATATATTACCCCTTCTTAACGCGTTTTTTAAGTACCAAAGTACCTTCTTTATAAATACCATTACCTTTGTACAAATCAACTGGTCTTTGTTTGATAATCAGATTTGCAAAAAAACCTAGAGACTCTTTGTTGATAGAAGATAATTTGATAATATTTAATTTTGGACACTCAATCTTGATATCGGATGGAATAACAATTTTAGTACCATGGCTTTTTCCAAGAGAAAGGTTTAAATACTTACCATCAGTGCTTGCTCTATACCCTGGGCCTGAGACTGTAAGGTTTAAAGCAAAAGGATTTTCAACTCCTTTTACCATAGAGTTAATTATACTTCTTACGGTACCAGACATGATGTTATGTTGTTTGTTATCTTTTTCGATAGGTAAAACCTTAATCATATTATTTTCAACAATTAAAGTAATCACATTTGGAAAGGATCTAGATAATTTACCTTGACTTCCTTCAACATTTACAAATAAAGTTTTGTATTCTACATTAAAGTTAATTTTCACTTTATCAGAAAGTTGAATTGGTAATTTTGATATTCTTGACATATTGACCTCTAAAACACTTTTAGTATTTGCTCTCCTCCCAAGTTTAATTTACTTGCTTCCTGAGCACTCATTAAGCCTTTACTTGTAGAGACAATAATGGAACCCATATTATTTTTATAAGGAGAAATTTTTAATTTTGCAGCAGTAATAAACCTTCTTCGACCTTGTTTAGAAATAATAGCAAGGTCTTGAATTACTCCTTGTGGCTTTCTTGCATTTGGTGAATTATAATATTTCAGTTCAACGGTAATATATATTTTAGATATATTAGTAAAGAAATCATACTTATCTTTATCGCGATATATATCGAAATTTATATCTTCAAGATAATTGTAAATTAGTTTTTCAGAATCTTCTACTTTAAAGTTTTTAATATATCCCAATGAACATAATACTTTCATCAAAACAAATATTTTTTTTGCAAATTTCAGCTTGGTTACTAAATGCTTAGCCATCTGCGCATTATTAATTCGTGCAATACTATCTGCTACTATATCAAATGAAACCATAATTATACCTCTTTATTTGCTTTTGGTTTTTGTTTTTTATGAAAAACCGGCTTAGTGCTCATTGTAAGCTCAGATGTTCTAACACCAGATCTAACGCCTTTTGATTTTTCATCTTTTTGTAATCCTACTATTCTGTCTGCATAATGACGAACACAAATACGACACATATTCATATCACGAATAAAGAATCGCGGTCTTCCACAAATTCCACACATATTTCTTACTCTACATGGAGAACTATCTCTTTTAAGTTTATCCATTTGGTGAGTTATAGCAAGATTTTTTTTAATCTTTTCATGAAGAGATAATGACATATCACTCATAATGGATCTTCTATTTTTTTTTAAATCCTGTCTTTTTTTTGCTTGCTCTGAGCATTTTAGAAATTTTTGTCTATTTCTATTTTTTGATAAAATTGCGCTTCTGATCATAATAATTACCTAGTTATAAAATGGAATGTGATATTGTTTAAATAGCTCTTTTGCATATTTTCTGTTATTTGTAGAAGTGACACAGGCGATATTAATACCTATTTTGTATTCATAAGATAACATTTCGTGTAAAGCAGAGATTTCAGGAAAGATAGAGACATCAGCTATACCTATATTTAAATTACCAGCATTATCAATACTCTTATCTAATAGACCTTGAAAATTGGTCAAGTTCGGCAAAATAACAGAGACTAGCTTAGCAAGGAATGAATACATTTTATCCTTTCTTAAGGTAGCTTTATAACCAAGCTTCATTCCTTCTCGAACTTTAAATCCAGAAATAGATTTTTTCATAACCATATATGCGGGCTTTTGTCCAGCTATATCCTTTAAAAAAGTTTCAGCTATTTGAATATACTTTGAATCTTTTTCCATTGATTTGGTTCCTACACGCATACTTAATACAATTTTTTTCAATTCAGGAATCATATGTGGATTTTCAACTTTCAAAGAACTGGATAGATGTTTTTTAATATCTTTATAAGATGATTGATTAAAAAGATTTATAGATATCATGACTTACCTTCTACTTTAGAATCTATTTTTTTTTGCTTTTTTTCTTCTGTATCTTGAGTTTTTATATTTTTAATAGACTCTTTTTTGACGACTTTTGTAGTTTTCGCATCAGAATCTTTTTTAACCGCTGCGGCTTTGGCATTAGGCTCTAAGACCTTTTTATCAGAAGATTTATTATCAAACTCTTTCTTATCTCCTATAGATGTTTTTTTCTTAGTTAAAGAAGTAGAATTAATTTTCAAAGGTCTAAAAGAGCGGAATTTTTTTCCATCATTATCAAATTTAAAACTGACTTTCATAGGAGCCTTATCAACTTCACTATAATACATTACATTAGATACGTCAATAGGAAATTCAATAAGATCCCTTTTTCCTTTTTCGTTAGACTTAGTTGGTTTGATGTTTTTTATTCTTAAATTAACTCCCTTGACTAAAACTTTATCATTTAAAACAGATAACACTTTGCCATGCTTGCCTCTATCTTTTCCAGTTATAACTATAACGGTATCATCTCTCCTTATTTTTTTCATAGCACACCTATCGCTTTTGAAGTGATCTCATTATATCCCTTATCGAGTATAACACGAGACACTACTCCTTTAATTTGAGTTCCAATCACTCCTCCAGTCTCTTTATTAATTAACACGACCGCATTATCGTGAAAGTTAACAAAACCACCATCTTTAGTCAGTACCGGTGACTTCTCGCGCACAACTATCGCTCTAAATTTATCTCCTTTTGTAATTTTTCCGTTTGGAATAACTTTTCTTGCTGAAACGACAATAATGTCTCCAACATGAGCAACAGAAGCACCTTTGAGAAGCGATATACAGCGAACCTTTAAAACACCCGAGTTATCTGCAACATTTAACACTGTTTCTTTCTGTATCATTTTTCTTACTTTACTTGAATCCACATATTATATTGAAATTTAAATTTATTGTCAACACCAAAACAATTTAATTCAACAAATATTTATTTACTCCAAATTGATACTTAAATCTTTTTCAATCCAATCAGATTCAATTCGAACAAAAAGTTTTAAATAAATTTTAATATTAAAAATTCTTTCAATCTCCTCCCTGGCCTCAGTTCCTATTTTTTTTATCATATGTCCATTTTTTCCTAAAATGATTTTTTTATGACTTTTAGAGTTTGTAACTATCACCTGATATATTTTATAGAAATCTTCAGAAACTCTTTCAATCTTTTCATTTTGCACTTTTAAATTGTAAGGCAATTCATACTTCATATTTAAAAATAATTTTTCTCGCGTAATCTCTGAAGCAATAAACTTCATAGACATAGTGGTTATTTTAAATGTGTCCAAATAACTCTCACTTGCAAAAGTAACTAAATGATCTAATAATGCAGTAATTCCTATTTCACTTTTAGATGAAATGTAAAATGCTCCTTCTTTACGAAATATAATTTTTTTATCCAATTTATTCATACATATCACAATGGGTATATTAATATTTTTTTTCATTATCTCATCATAATACTTTTCATTTGATATAGATCCATCAAAAAACAACAAACAAACATCACTTGACGCTATGCTATTCCACGCAGACCTAACCATAACTCGATCTAAATTACTTTTTGGATCAAACAACCCTGGCGTATCTAAAAAAACAATATGAGTCTTATCATATAATGTAGACCCATTGATAACATTTCGCGTAGTTTGCACCTTAGGCGTTACAATTGAAATCTTTTTTCCAATAACTTTATTTAAAAAAGTAGACTTACCCGCATTGGTAGGGCCTAAAATTGAAACGATTAAACTTTTTTTTTCCACAAAACCTAATTTTTATATATTATAATAAAGTTTTTCTTATTAATCTATCTTATGTTTAATAAATTCCGCATTATAATCTTTACTTAATAAAATCATTTTAACAAATCTTACCGCTCTGCCATCAAATTTTATAATTTTAAAACTGACAATATTTGAGAATTCAATTGGCTTTGTGATATTATTTTGTAATAACATATACCCTCCTAAAGTATCAATATCTTCAGCTTGATCAAATTTTATTTTTAACAACTCTTCTAATTCATGAACCTTTACTTTTCCATTTAAAATTAAAGTCTTATCATCTATAATCTGACATAATGACTCATGCTGAAAATCACTATGTTCATCTTTTAGCGGTCCTAATAATTCTTCTAAAATATCTCCAATAGTTACAATTCCTCTTACGCCACTATGCTCATCTAATACAACAGAGATATATTTTCTGCTTTTTTGCATATTATTTAAAATTTTAGTTAACGATACATTGTCTGTAACATACATCACCTTTCTAATTAAAGGCTTTAAGTAAAAAGCTTTACTTGCATTATAAGCCTTAAATACATCTTTTATATGTAGAAATCCTACTATATTATCAGGGCTATCTTCATACACTAAAATTCTAGTGTGCAAATATTTTTTTAAATAAGAAATCAACTCAGGTAACTCTATATCAATATTTACACATCGCATCTCTGACCTTGGTATTAAAATGTTTTCTACGTCTTTTTTCGCCAGATTATTTAAGTTCTCTATAATATCAGACATAAAAGAATTATCTCTACTTTTCTTCTCACAAACAAGAGAGCTCTTGTTACCAAAAAAATATTTTAATATATTACATAGAAATCCATACTGAATCATGAATAAGTTTTTTTTATATTCAGATTATAGGACTTTTAAATTTTTTTACAATAGATACATTAAATCTTTATCAAAGAAAAAATTGCTTTATGAGTTTTTTAATATAGTTTTCCATATTTTATCTTGAATCTTATTCATTTGTTTCTCATCTTCAGTATTTTGATGATCATAACCTAATAAATGCAAAAAACCATGAACAAAGATAAATTTTAAATAAGCGTGAATACTAAAATTTTTATATAATGATGATATATGATCCTTAACTAAATAATCATAATCGATGAAAATCTCCCCTAAAAATTCAATCTTCTCTTCATGGTTTGATTCAAGAGGCCTACTTAAATAACCTAAAGATATAATATCCGTTGTTTCCTCCAGCTCTCGATAACGCTTATTAAGCTCCACCATCTCATGTGAATTAATAAAGTTAACAGACAAAAAAACATTTTTTGTAAAATTTTGTTTTACTTTCGGGCAAAGGTTTAAAAAAATTTTTAAAATATCACTATATATTTTTTGAACTTCTCTCTTTTTTATATATTTGTTCTTCTCAATATCCACCTTTATATAAATCATTTTTCTCTTAAAAATATATAATATATATTATATTAATCTCACGATATAAAGTCAAATTATTTGACTTTACTATGTAAACATGGTATGGTAACGCAAAATACATATAACAAAATATGTTAATAATTGCTATCTTCTTATCCATTTTAGGCATTATATCTAGTATATACCTTCAAAATAATACCAAAAGAATTATTGCCTTAAACATTGCTCAAAATGGTATAATACTATTTTTTTTAATCTTAGCATTTAACGAAGCTGGAGCTCCTCCCGTACTAAATAACTCAGAAGCCTACTCCAACCCTTTAGCTCATACGCTAATGCTGACAGCAATTGTCGTAAGTACCGCGACAACATTTTTATTAGTATCCTTAAATTATGATTAGAATATTTACTTTATTAGTTTTAATACCAATTATATTTGGCCTATCTCATAAATTAACTAATATCAAAGGAATTCCTATACAAAAATATCATAAAGCTTTATATATCACTTATTTAATAATCATTATTTGTCTTATTAACCTAATATCTTTTAATCATCATTATAATTTTGGAAACTTTATCCAAACAATTAGTATTCAATATTCCATTAACGAAATAAAAACAAAATTTCTAACTATTTTGCATATCATCTTTATATTGATGTCAATGAACAATTATTCAGTATTTTTTATTAATACTGCAAGTAACTACTTAATCTTAACAAATGATATTTTTAATATGTACATAGCGCTTGAAATATTAAATATTACTTTAGTGATCTTTATGCTTGATATCAAAATAAATAAAAAAATAATTTTAGAGTATATGATAGCTAACTCCGCCGCCGCTTGTTGTATCTTACTGGGTATCGGATTTATATATATGGAAAGTGGTGAATTAAATAATAATTATTATCATTCTGAAATTGCAAACTATATCATTACGATTGGCTTCTTATTGAAATTACCAATTAATAAAAATATTTATCGAGCTTATGCTTCAATAAAAGACTTTGAATATATATCTTGTATATCGTCTTTAACTATTATGTTTGCATTACCGTCCATTATGTCAATTAATATTTATATCGCCACCACTGCGATCATAATCTCAATAGGATTACTTATACAATCCTCAGACACACAAGAAAAAATTTTAATTTACTCAAGTATTAACTCCATTTTTACATTAATGATCTCAAATTTTTATATGTTTTTAATATATGACTCAATTGCAAAATTTATTCTTATGAGATCTTATAAAAAATATAATTTTATATTTGGAGTACTATCATTTGCAATATATATAGATTGCCCGGTATCCTTATATTACTTTGTTGAAAAGATCAATCTTATCCATCAGTTATCATTTGCTATGAAAATTGTCTTTATTTTTACTAAGATATTTTTAATATACTTTGCTTATAGTATTTTTATACACTTTTCAGATAAAACATTTAAACTAGACTATCCTTTAATTATATTTACTTTGCTGCTTTTATTTTACTACTAAATTAATTTTAATATTAATAACTGATAAAAATATATTGTCTTTTGCAATATTATTGTTAGTATAAAAAAAAAATTTAAAAAGTGCAAAAACAGATTTTCTATTTTATCATGATATCAATGTATTATATATCGATGTTAATTCCATGTTCTTTATATACAAATATTGAAATCGATCTAAATTTAGAAGTTTTTCTATCACCATTTAATGCCCTTGCACTAAACTTCAATAAAATAGTAAATTATAATGCACAATTAAATGATATATTATTTCTTATATCTTTTTTTGCTCATACTATTCTTATCTTTTTTGCCATTATTCCAAAAATTCATAAAGATTTCTTTGGTGACAAAGAAAAGTTATATGGAGGAGCTCACTGGGCGACAGAATATGAAATAGCCGCGGCTCAGCTAAAAGAATCTACAGGAGTTCTATTAGGTCAAGATGATAAAAATGGTGGTTACTATATATGTAACAATATGCAAAGTATTTTGCTATTTGCTCCTACTGGTTCGGGAAAAGGTGTAGGGTTTGCTATTCCTAATTGTTTACTATTTGAAGATTCGTTAATTGTTCATGACCCTAAAGGAGAGAACTTTGATCTTACGAGTGGTTATAGAGGAAAAGTATTAAAACAAGAAGTATATCGATGGGAACCAGGAAATACTCAAGCAATCACTCATAGATATAATCCACTTGACTGGATTAAATCAGAGCCTTCCAGTATGGTTGACGATGCTCAAAAATTGACAGCAATATTGCTACCAAACACAAAACAAGATTTTTGGGTATCGGAAGCAAGGAACCTATGCTTAGGTGTAATATTATTTTTGTTGGCAGATAAAAGTCGCCCCAATACTTTTGGTGAATTAGTTCGAATAATGAGATCAGATGATGTCTTTTTTACTTTAGGACAAGGATTAGATACATTGGGTGGAAGAATACATCCAACTGGATATATGAACATCTCAGCCTTTTTACAAAAAGCTGAAAAAGAAAGATCAGGAGTTATATCTCATTTAAACTCAGCCCTTGAATTATGGGCAAACCCATTAATTGATAATGCAACATCAACATCTGATTTTAATATTCAGGCAATTAAAAGAATTCCTACATCAATATATTGCGTTATTACTCCTGATAACGTAATTCGTTTACAAAAATTGATGCAGGTTTTTTATCAGCAAGCAGCGGATATATTATCAAGCAAATTGCCAGATACCTCAGTTGATAAATATTCAGTAATGTTTCTCTTAGATGAGTTTCCAACTCTTGGAAAAATGGAAATCTTTTTAAGTGGTATAGCATACTTTAGAGGATATCGAGTAAAATTATTTTTAATTGTGCAAGATACACAGCAACTAAAATCAATTTATGAAGACTCAGGTATGAACTCATTTTTATCAAACTGTATGTATCGTATCTCCTATGCGGCAAATAACTATGATACCGCAAAATTTGTTTCCGATATGCTTGGAACCAAAACAGTTGATAACGAATCCAAGAACAAAGGATCTGGCGGAGGTGGATCTGTCTCAGAGGCCTCAAGATCATTACTTCTACCCCAAGAAATAATCACATTACCAAGAGATGAGCAAATTATTATGATTGAGGCCTATCCTCCTATCAAATGTAAAAAGATATTTTATTATAAAGATACTATGTTTACCGATAAGCTACTGGAAAAAGAGCCAGTTCCTAAACATACACTTAAGAAAGTCGATTTAGGCGATGAGGAATATGATGATGATTTTATTGATCATAGCATAGTTATTCAAAAAGACAATGAGACACAAGAGCATGTACCCGGATCAAAAATCAATATCAAAGAGGTATTTAAAACGATCAATGCATATGAAGACTTTGCTAAAAACCACAATAATAAGAAAAATTAAATTAATAACACCAATAATAACTCACCTATCATGCCTAAGATATTATTTAGTATCATATATATCAACAAACCTGATGGCCAATTATTCAGCACTATTGTAAAGAAGAAAACCAGCGGCAGAAAATAATAACTTATCTTAGATGCAGAAAAAAATCTATTTTGCAGCAAAATAGTGATACAAAACAAAGTAGGCAGAAATTTAATATAAAAGAGAGAAAAGTCGAACAAAATAAAACTATCAGGCCCAGATAAATCTTTTAAATATAAGAATGGAGCATTTTTAAACGAAAGATCATAAGCAATAAGTCCATAAAATAGATAATATATTGGCATTTGAAATAATTGTGACCAAAATTTAGCAAAAGGATTAATATTTTCTTTTTTATAAAGTTTATTTAAAGCATAGTTATAATCATCACTTCCTTGTGAAAACTTTTGTTCTATTAAATTAATACGATCTTGTATCAAATTCATTTTTGAAATACTTTGATGAGACTTATACATAATAAAAAAGCTAAAGATACGAAGTATAATAGTCAAAACTATAATTACAAGGCCATAATTCTGTAAATATATATACAACCAATCAACAAATTGTATAATATAGTATATAAAGAAAGACAAAGCGCCATAATAAACAGTTTTTTCAATCATGATAAATTTATCTTTAACAGAGTTTAAGTAATTAATATCTTTTAAGCCTAAATATATATGTTTAACATCTCCAGAAAATACTATATGATTCTTAATATATTTTGATTGAAGATCTTCTCCAGATATAGCAAATAAATAATATTTATTTTGCATTTTAGCAAACCAAGAAATATATTTAAAATCTTCTAGCCCAACAAGCGAAGTATGATAACTTTTATAATCAAAATAAGAAAAAGTATCTTGATTATTAAAATACATACTAGCTTCAGACTTTAAACCGGAGACTTCAATTAAATATTCATTTAAGAAAGTAAAGATAACTATTTCCCGAGTATTTTTATTAACAAATTGAATTGAGCTCTTATCTGCTTTTACAAAATCAAATGCATCATTTGATAAATATGTATTACAATGAATATATTCATTATATTTAAGCAATTTTGCTTTAACAATGCTCAGTCTTTTTAAACTAAATTCAATTTCCAACTCATTATTCTTATATATATAAGATTGATCATAAGAGAAAACATCGGGCTTCACTATTGGCTTCGACTTAACAGAAGTATTAAAATAAAAGAAAAGAGATCCTAAAATAATAAAGTAAAATATTAAGAAGTTAATAAAAGAATTCTTAAACATAAAATTTAAAAGATATATTAAATATACTACTAAAAATTAATAAATTTTACAAGAGCAATATAAAAAAATCTTGCTAAACGTAATAAAAATATTTATAATAATTTAATTACTGTGAATTTATGAAATATTATTTATTTGGTATTCATGCCTCTTTATCAGCCCTTAAAAATGAAAAAAGAAAAATATACTCAATTCATATCTCGCCAATTGTATTTAAGAAATATAAAAATGAAATAGAGAATCGAAAAATTCCTTACTATATTGAAAATGAAAAGTTTTTTAATAAGATCTCCTCATCTACGCAACATTTTGTTTTACTTGTAGCTCCTATTGCTCAATATGATATTTCGGAAAAACTACTTAATGAAAAACAAATTCTTATTTTGGAAAATCTACAAGACTCCGGTAATGTGGGAGCAATTATTAGATCCGCCTATGCTTTTGGTATATCGTTTATTATTTTACCTACTCGCGATTCCGCAAAAGAAAATGGCCAAATGGCAAAAAATGCCGTAGGATATCTTGAAAAAGTAAATTTAATATATGTCAATAGCATATCTAGTACAATCACAAAATTAAAACAAAATTATTTCTGGATTATTGGATTATCATCTCATGCTAAAGATAAAATATCTCACGAAAAACACCTTAACTCAAAGCTATGTTTTATTTTAGGATCAGAAGATAAGGGAATGAGAAAAACTATTCAAGACTCTTGTGATTTTCTTTACTATATTCCTTCACAAACTGAAAGTTTAAATGTCGCCTCTACCTGCGCCATCGTGCTTTATGAATTTGCTAAATAGTTTTAATATTATGCTAAAAATTTACGATCATTTATCCAGATATCATCAATATATCGAAGTCCATTTGAGCCCTTTTTACATTGAATCACAAGATCTAAAACATTATAGATATAATTTTCAATATCTGATATTGTCAATCCTAAATTCTTTTGCATCACCATTAATTTCAATTGATCTAATGCCATTATCGGGCTATCAGAGTGAATAGTCGCAATCGAACCAGGGTGCCCAGTATTTAAAGCTCGTAAAAAACTAAACGCCTCCACTCCTCTTAACTCTCCCACTATAATTCGATCAGGCCTTAAACGCAAACTAGCTTCAATTAAATCAATAACTGCAACATTTGAGACTCCTTGAGATCCTTTAGAGCTAACTAAATGTAATTTATTTTCATGATTGGCTAAATTGATTTCTTGCACATCTTCAATTGTGACAATACGCTCATTAGTATCAATTTCATTTAAACAGGCATTTAAGAAAGTAGTCTTTCCACTAGAAGTTCCTCCACTGACAATAATATTACGCCTATTTTTTATTGCATATAATATTAAATCAAAGTATTTTTTATTTGATGAAAGCGATCTCATATTCTTATATACTTCAGCATCTTGACTATATACCTCTTTTACATGAGCGAAAATATTGTTTTTATTTAAATCCTCTAACGATATTTTCTTCTGATAGCTATTTCTAATAGCTAATGCAATATTATTGGGTCCAGATATTGGTTTAAAAACTACCTGTATTCGTAATCCATTACTTAATGAAGCTGACAATAAAGGATTTTCAGAAGATACAAACTGAGAAGTATATTGCGCTACAGCATTTGATAAATTTGTTAAATAAGATAAATCAACAAAAGCCACCTCCCTTCTTTCAAAAACTCCTTTTTTATCAATCCATAACTCACCGGGTCTGTTAATTAATATTTCATTTAATCCATCTTCTTTAAATAAATCTATAAAAGGATTTAATAAGTAATCTAAAGCAACTGATGTCATAATATGATTACACCGCGTGAACTGTCTTGTATATATGAATCAGGAAAAACAATATAATCATCTACAACTATTTGTATTGGAGTGCTTATTCTATTATAAAGAAAATCTTCGTAAACTCCGATAGCGTTCTTAGCTTCATTTTGCAATTGCATTGACAAACTATTGATAGCTGACTGTGCATAAGAGGCCTTCGTATTATTCGCAGCTTCTGTCTGTTTCTCTTGGATATATTTTAAAACTATCCTTTTTCTTTCGTCTACTGATCCGGTAGAATTCTGATTCCAATTGGTTAAAAAATTTACTAAATCCGATTTGAAGATGCTAGCAGAATCTGGTAAAGTATTTACTATCGACATCATCTGATTTAAATTTAGAGCACCATCAGTAGTCATTATATATGAGGATATCTCATTTAAAACCTTCTGACGGTCATAGTAAGAAGTAAAAGATGCAATCTTCTTGTTCAAAACTTCTGTCAATTTATCGCTCATTATATTAAGACCTAAGTCAACTCCAGATGATAATATATAAGAACCTATTCTCCTCATACCTTCATATTTATATTGAGCCTTATGGCCATCTTGACCAGAAGAGTCCACTCCCCTTAATAAGGTTTTAATAACATGACCATCTGGTAAATGAACATTTTGCCATTCTATTGCGATTTTCTTCGCCTGAATAGATGATAATCCTTGAAATAATCCAAATATCTTTGACCCCTTTGGTATTAAAATATTATTTCCTTCTTTAGAATAAATATCTTGAGATACTATCGCTTCAACACGCCCTCCTAAATTTGAAGAAACATAACTATTTAAAACACAAGGTATAATTTTACCTTTTTCAATAGTTTGGCTTAAATCATATTTTTTAAAGTTGTTATTATCCTCCCTTGAGTCAGAATTAAATTTTATAGATTTAGAAGAACGAATTCTTGCTAATTTCTTGTCATCTAACACTACAGGATCCAAAACTGTCAAATTGTTATCATTGTTATTATTGTTATTATAAAATCTTCTTTCTACAGGTGTCTCTATAACGGTTTTAGCTTCTACAACCTTCTTATCTATTTTTTCAACCGCTAACTCATCCGCCTTATTGCGAGCAATATTAGATGATAAAGACCTCTTGCTTGATGACTTTGTCGAACGAAATCCTGAAGCCGTCTTGACTACAAAGTCAAATACAAAACTTCCTAGAAACAACACCGCTCCTACTATCATTAGTTTAAAATATAAATTTAATTTTATAAATCTTTCTGATAAAGAATTATTTGTATTATCTGTATTATTATTTGTATTATTATTCATAACGCACCTTCAACTTTTTCGCTCATAGGGTATTGGAAAGATAAAATATATATCAACTTATCTTCATTAGCTAATGAATTTTCATAAGATTTCAAAGAGAATATATACTCTCTTAGATTTGTTGTAATAATTAAATTTGTATCAATGCCCACACAAAGAGGTTGTAAGATAATTTCTTCTGTTTTGTTGTTATAAATAACATCAACTCCTTGGCCTTCTCCAAAGGTGATATTTTCAACTTCTTCTTTTTTGTCAAAAATAATTTTAGTTTTAAATTTCGCGACTAAACTTAAGTCGTAAATTGTGTTTTTTCGATATTGTAATACTTTAATTCTTTTATCTAAAGAAGGAGTTGTATTATATTTGTTTATTTCATTGCCATAATTATTTTTTAACGAAATAGTTATATTTTTATCCACACGATCGGTCTTTTCGTCCGAGTATAACACCAACATCAATGTGTATAGTAATTTAAATTTATTGATCATTTTCTACCTTATAGTATTTTATTAAAAATCCCAGCGGATTAATAGTTAATATTTTGTCATTTAACTCTCTATCTTCGTATTCATATCCTATAATAGCTATTTTGCTTTTTTTGATAGTTTTTCCAAATAAAGTAAATCTTACTAAATATTCATTTTCTTTCATTTTTACCCATGAATTAATTTCTATATCATTATATGAATTAATAGAGTTTCGCATGACTTGAGTATAAACATTAGACGAGGAGAGAGAAGAAATAAATAATTTTCTTTCTTCTTCAGAACTAAAATGATTGATCTCAATAGATTTTATAAATTGAGAAATAAAATATTTATCTACATTATCATTTAATAAGAAATCATTACTATCTCTTGATTTTATAATGTTTATTTTTCCTCTATCGCTAATATCCAAGACAAAAGGTTGAAATTTTTTGTTTTGATAAGTAGAAAATAAAGCAAATAGCAATATAAGATTTGTAATCAATAGTCCTATCAACAAAACAGATAAAATATTTCTTTGATATTTTAAAGTTTGATTAATATCATCAGACCAATTCATATTTTTTTTTATATTCGGTATAAATTTAACGAAAAAAAAAAAAACTCAAAACATAGATCTATATTTTTAAACTTTTTTATTTTTTTGTGTGCTTAAAGCCATTTGACTTGATCTCATAGATTTATTGTTATTTGAGCAGACTTTTCTTCTAGAAAGATTTGATCTAAGAGCATCTTCATATTTTTTTTTATTTATCATATCACTTCCTTTAATTCTTCTTTATTATAAGATATTTTTTTTTGAGTAAGGAGATTTTTAACTTCAAATAGATTCTCTTCAATTTCTTTATCTCCAATAATACAAATATGCTTTATATTTTCTTTTTGGCATCGAGCAATGAATTTATTGAGTTTTATACTTGAATTATATATTTTATGAGACTTTGTAAATTTAAGAGAATGAAAAAAATACCTTTCAGCATTAAAATTCATTAAATAAATTCCGTACTCTATTGATACCTGTATATTTTTCTTTTTTTTTATAAGACTAATCATTCTCTCAATACCGGCAGCAAAACCCACTGATGGCACAAACTTATTTTTAAGAAATTTGCCAGCATCGTACCTTCCTCCTCCGGCTATTGTCAAATTGTCTTCAAGAGATATAAATTCAAATATAGTATTATTGTAGTAGTTTAAACCTCTAACCAATTTTTCGTTCTCAATAAAAGTAATTTTTGCTTCAGATAACAAATCTTTTATTTTATTATAAAAGTCCTTTTCTTTTTTTGTTAAAAAATCTAATATTTTAAAGTTAATTTTTGATACCACTTCTTTATCAATATCTAACTTTGAGTCTAAGATACGTAATACTTTATTATTTTCTAATCTGCTTTGACTCTCAGAAGATAAGCTTTCTTTATGAGCTATAAAAAATTCTTTTAATTTTAATTCATACTTTTCTCGACTTTCTGGAAATCCTAAAGTATTTAACTCTAAAGAATACTTAATGCCAAAATAAGATAAAATCTCATCTATTAAAAGAATTATATGAACATCTGAAATGTATGAATCTGTATTTAAAATTTCAAAATTAATTTGATAAAACTCTCGGTATCGCCCCTTTTGAGGTCTATCGTAGCGAAACAATGGGCCATAAGTAAAGATATTTTTATAGGACTTAAAGTTGTTATTTGCAAATAAACGCATCATAGAAGCCGTGAACTCTGGCCTTAAAGCAACTAAGTCATTTGATTTATCTGTAAAAGTATAAATTTCTTTAGACATAATATCTGTATCTATATCTAAAGTGGAGTTAAACAAACTTACAGACTCAATAACCGGCGTTCTTGCAAATTGAAAAGAATATTTTTTTGCTATTTGAGTAATATAAGAAATAACTTCTTCAAATAGTAAAGCATCTTGGTCTAAGAGATCATGCATTCCTCGTAAAGTTTTCATTTTTTATAAATTAGTATACAATGCGATTGTATTAAATAATAAGAGCTATGTCAACTAATGATTTAATATTAAAAAATCTTTTTATACTAATGATTTAATATTAAAAAATCTTTTTATATTACTCAATATTAAACTTGTAGTAAATACAAAAAAACTTTTCATTAAGAATTTTATATCACTCAATATTAAAATTGTATTAAATACAAAAGGACCTTTCCATTAAGAGTATATTATATTAAAAAGGTGAACAAGAAAGTAGTTAAAAAGAGATGTTATAAAAATTTAGTTAGAGACGGTTCAACCGGTTTGTTTTTGTTGTCTTTTTGAGGTAATCCAGCCGCAGGTTCCCCTACGGCTACCTTGTTACGACTTAACCCCAGTCACCAACTCCACCGTAAATAGCTGCCTCGTACGAATACGTTAGCTCACTATTTTCAGGCATAGTCGACTCCCGTGGCTTGACGGGCAGTGTGTACAAGGCCCGGGAACGCATTCACCGCAACGTTCTGATTTGCGATTACTAGCGATTCCAGCTTCATGTACTCGAATTTCAGAGTACAATCCGAACTGAGACGTCTTTTAAGGATTAGCTTATCATTACTGAATCGCAACCCGTTGTAGACGCCATTGTAGCACACGTGTAGCCCAACCTATAAAGGCCATGATGATCTGACATCGTCCCCGCCTTCCTCCGGTTTAACACCGGCAGTATCTTTATAGTTCCCAGCATAACCTGATGGCAAATAAAGAAAGGGGTTGCGCTCGTTGCGGGACTTAACCCAACATCTCACGACACGAGCTGACGACGACCATGCAACCCTGTAAATGTCCATCCTAAATGAAAAGTGTATCTCTACACTCGCGACAAATATGTCAAAGGTTGGTAAGGTTCCTCGCGGATTATCGAATTAAACCGCATGCTCCACCGCTTGTGCGGGCCCCCGTCAATTCCTTTGAGTTTTAGTCTTGCGACCGTACTACTCAGGCGGAGTGCTTAATGCGTTAGCTGTAAGACCGAAAAATGAATTCCCGATATTTAGCACTCATCGTTTACGGCGTGGACTACCAGGGTATCTAATCCTGTTTGCTACCCACGCTTTCGCGTCTCAATGTCAGTATTGGCCCAGATGATCGCTTTCGCCACTGGTGTTCCTCCTAATATCAATGAATTTCACCTCTCCACTAGGAATTCCATCATCCTCTACCAAACTCTAGAATAATAGTATTATATGCAGTTCCAAAGTTGAGCTTTGGGATTTCACACATAACTGTTTATTCCACCTACACGCGCTTTACGCCCAGTAAATCCGAATAGCGTTTGCTCCTTCCGTCTTACCGCGGCTGCTGGCACGGAATTAGCCGGAGCTTCTTTTACGGGTACTGTCATTATCCTCCCCGTTGAAAGAGTTTTACAACCCATAGGCCTTCATCACTCACGCGGTATTGCTGGGTCAGGCTTTCGCCCATTGCCCAATATTCCTTACTGCTGCCTTCCGTAGAAGTATGGACCGTGTCTCAGTTCCATTGTGGCTGATCGTTCTCTCAAACCAGCTACAGATCATCGACTTGGTGAGCCATTACCTCACCAACTATCTAATCTGACATGGGCTCTTCTATCAACGATAAATCTTTCTTCCGTAGAATAATATAAGGTATTTGTACCTAATGGCACTTATTCCTTATTGATAGGTAGATTCCCATGCGCTACTCACCCGTTCGCTACTTACTTTGTATTGCTACAAAGCCCGTTCAACTTGCATGTATAAAGCATACCGCCAACGCTCATTCTGAGCTAGGATCAAACTCTTAAGTTTTGTTTTACGTTTATTTACGTTAACGTAATTAAAATTACGTTATTTGGTTGCGCTGTCTCTAATTAAATTTAAACATCTTCTTGTTAACACAATTATATCTTAAATGGTTTTTCACAGCTTGTCAACAGCTAAAATAAAAAAATTTCAAATTTTATTGTTTTTCTTCTAGTAGTCCTGCTTACTCATCTAAAAAGCTTATTGCTTTTCTTCTAGTAGCCCCGCCTGCCTCTGCGAATAACCAACATACGCACAACATAAAGCGTCTATTTCGTCTTTGCCTATTTTGTCCGGAAAGTTAGAAACACGTTTTTCAATATATTTTCCTAGACTAATTTTATCACAATGTCCATGACCGCTAATAGTTTTTTTTATAACACTAGGAGGAATTTGTATCAATGGAATATTTAATTTTCCACAAGCGGCTATAATCACTCCTCTTGCTTCTGCTAGTTTTAATGACGTTTTTGGATTAATATTTACAATTGTTATTTCGACACATATAAGATCTGGTTTGTGTTTTTGAAGAATCTCCTCAACGGCTTGATATATATGCGCCAGACGAATTTGCATAAAGTCATTTGATTTAGTTTTTACAACTCCATGGGATACAATGGTTGTTTTTCGAGAATACTTAATATCATATGACTTTGACATAACAACGCTATCTATGTTCTTATCTATTGATTCTATGACTGACCAACCTGTTTTTGTAATTCCAGGATCAAAGCCTATGATTTTCATAATATAAATTCTTTATATTATTATAGCATGATTATGCTTGATTATGATACTTAAAAATATTAAAATATGATAAAGATGATTAATTGATGATAAGCGCAACAGAAAACGCTCAAAAGCAAATTGATAAAATTTTAATGAAGAAAAATAAGAAGTTCTTTCGCATCACTGTAAATAGCGGGGGATGCAATGGTTTTATGTATGACTTTAGCCTTGACGACCTTCAAGATCATGACGATATCATTATAGGAAGTATTATAATTGACTCAATCTCAAAGCCTTTTTTGGAAAATGCTCAAATTGATTTTTCATTAGACTCCATTATTAAAAAAGAATTTATTATCAATAATCCTAATACCTCTAAATCATGTGGATGTAATAGATCTTTTGCTTAATTTTTTTTTGAGTAGAATTTTATTGTTTTATTGATAGATTTCTATCATACTCCATTAGCTCTGTTTTAAACTATAAATAAAAAAGTGCTTCTTGTAACTTGCGAGCTGCTTCATTCTCAAATTTTAGTTTGAACTTAGCCGACACTTCTAATTCTGCATTAAAGTTATCAAATTCTGCTTGTAACTAGAGATTATCCACTTCTGCTTGTAACTCGAGAGCTAATTTTTTATCACATTCTTCTTGTTGTAACTTAGCCGCGTGTTCAGAATCAGCAGATTCTTGTTGTAACTTAGCCGCGTATTCAGAATCAGTAAGTTCTTGTTGTAACTTAGCCATGTATTCAGAATCAGCAAGTTCTTGTTGTAACTTAGCCACGTATTCAGAATCAGCAGATTCTTGTTGTGACTTAGCCGACACTTCTGATTCTGCATTAAAGTCTTTTATACAGGAAGCAAGCAAAGAACCTAAGTCATCAAAATCCATCTCATTTCCGATATTTATATTTGCTTGGTAGAAGTCGTCAATACGAAATGAGTTATTAAAACCTATCACTTTCTTGTTAATTCTGTCACAAATTTCGTTAAAAGAGAGGCTACTTCCATTAGGTTCTGATGCAATTTTCAGCAACTCTTGTTTCGCGAGTATAAGATTCAATGCTGTATGTAAACCGCAGGATATTGAATCTTTTTGAGTCTCTAGATCCCTCGAGTCAATATCATGATGCTGACCTTGAGCGTCACACACAGATATGAACCAATGGCCGACTGGTTCATCTGAGGTGTTGTCTTTGTGTTGAGTATATATAATTTTTAACTCCGGATCAGTGGGTACAGATTCGGAGTTAAAAATTATATATACTCTACCATCCTCAATTTTGAAATATTTTATTCCGCTCATTAAAAGAGGTTTTTCTAAGTCTAAATGATTAGAAATAGCAGTTATTAAACTGCGTACATCGCTCTCGCACATTGTGTGTGTCATAATTTTTATTTTATGTTTATTTAATTATCACATAATACTTACAGCTTATCAACAGCTAAAATAAAACAATTTCAAATTTTATTGTTTTTCTTCTAGTAGTCCTGAAAAAAAATATAACAATTACACTCGCTCCTTATCTTTACAAAATTACTATATCAATATATAATACTATCATGACAATACTTGATGAAATAAAAATACAAATATCTGCAGGAAAAGGTGGCCCGGGTCATTGCAGCTTTTTGAGAACTATGCAAACGAAATTTGGCGGACCAAATGGAGGTAATGGAGGCAATGGAGGCCATGTATACCTATGCGGCACCTCAAACCTCAATCACTTAGGTAAATTTAGATGGAAAAAAATCTTTCAGGCTAATGATGGCGAAAGAGGAAGAAATAAAAGTCAACATGGAGCAGATGGAGAAAACCTCATTATATATGTTCCACTGGGCACTCAGGTCTTCTCAGAAACTCAAGATTTAATTATAGACATCACAGCGGAAAATCAAATATTTAAAATTGCTACTGGAGGAAAAAAAGGTATGGGTAATGAATTCTTTAAAAGCTCTACAAATCGCGCTCCTACAAAAACAACTCCAGGACTTCCAGGAGAAGAAATAACCGTTATTTTATCACTGAAAGTGCTAGCGGATGTCGGTATCATAGGAATGCCTAATGCGGGCAAATCATCATTTTTAAGAAATATCACAAACTCAAATGCCGTTGTAGGAAACTATCAATTTACAACATTAAATCCCAACTTAGGAGTATGTTATAAAGATAATAAATCTATTGTAATAGCAGATTTGCCGGGTATTATTGAAAAAGCATCAGAAGGTAAAGGACTAGGTATTAGCTTTTTAAAACATACCGAAAGATGCAAAGTCTTATTGCACTTTGTAGATATTAGCGATGAAAGCTTTCAAGAAAATGAGAAAATAATATTACGAGAAATACAAAAGTTTAATAGCGTGATTTTAAATAAAAAAATCTTTTTATGTTTAACTAAAACCGACCTAATGGAAGAAATTAGCCAAAATAAATCTCAAGGCACATACTTAATTACTAATTTAAACACGAAATCTTATTCTAATTTACTAAATGATTTATTTGCTTTATTTAACGAAACTACAAAAATAAAACTTCCAAATATTGAAATGAAAAACTCTAAAACCTTTTAATCAGATGAATAAACTACGAGAATTTGAATCTTTACTTTTAGAATATAACGAAAAAATCAATCTAATCTCTCGACAAGAAAAAGATATATGGAATAGACATATTTTAAACTCTTTGCTTCTTCAAGACTTCTTAAAAAAAGATGAAATGATAATGGATATTGGAACTGGAGCCGGCTTTCCGGGCATGATCTTGGCCTTATCGGGCTTTAATAAAATGATCTTAGTTGAATCAAAAGAAAAAAAATGCGCCTTTTTACATATGATAAAAAATCATTTTCAATTAAATATCAACATCATTAACCAAGACGTAAATACTCTTCGAGATAAAGTTGATGTGATCATTAGTCGCGCCCTAGCCTCCATTGATAAATTATTACATATGACAAAAAACATCTCTTTTAAAAAAATGGTTTTACTAAAAGGAGATAAGATATATGAAGAAATTAAAGCAGCAAAGAAAAAATGGTATTTTACATACAAAGTATACGATCGCAATATTATCGTAATTTCAAATATAAGCTCTTTACGTACAAAAAAATATAATTCACTTCAGATTGAAACATAATGATTTATCATATATAATATAATAATTAAAATCAAAATAATGATTACAATATCTATTTTAAATCAAAAAGGAGGAGTAGGAAAAACATCTTCAGCTGTAAATATTGCTGCAGAAATCGCTTTAAATAAATATAAAACACTAATTATCGACCTAGACTCTCAAGGGAATGCCAGTATGTATCTAAATCGTGAGGTTAATAATCTTCGACTAAAAACAACTATATATCATCTCATGACACAAGAAGCCTCTACAAATGATGTGATTTTACAAACAGATATTGAAAATCTTGACATCATACCATCAAATTCTCATTTAGGTGCGGCGGATATGGTAATCGGAAACTTTCACGACAAAGAAAATGTATTAAAAAATATTATTAAGTCGATCAAACATAAATATGACTTTGTAATTATTGATTGCCCTCCTGCTCTTGGTGCACTTTCTATTAACGCATTAATAGCATCTGATCATATTATTATTCCTATGCAGTGTGAGCAATTTGCACTGCAAGGACTGCGAAATTTAATTAACACAATTAAGATCATGGGAAGACATAAATTTAATAATGAACTTTCAATATTGGGTATATTACTTACTATGTATGATGCTAGATCTAAATTAACTCAAGAAATCAAAAGTGAATTACAAAAGACATTGAAATCATTTTTATTTACAACAACCATTCCTCGTAATGTAAAAATATCTGAAGCGTCATATAAGAAAGTACCGGTCATGAAATCATTTCCTAACTCTTCTGGAGCCATTGCTTATACCTTATTAGTCAAAGAAATTTTTGAAAAATTAAATCCTCACCGCTAAACAGCCTCTTAAAAGAAGGTAAGATTTTGTAGCCAAAGCGGCAATAAAATAAAATTCATCACTTAAGAATTGACTTAATAATATCTTTGATTTAAAATAAATAAAAGATTAAAAACATAATGAGAAATATTTTTTCTTTATTAGGCAACAACAATTATGAGCAAGTTGAAGAAATCGACATATCCTTAATAATCTCAAGTCCTTTTCAAACAAGAAAAAACTTTAACGATATCAAAGAATTAAGTGAGTCCATATCAAAATATGGTCTATTGAATCCTATTATATTACAAGAACAGAAAGAAGGAAAATACGATCTAATAGCAGGAGAGCGAAGACTATACGCAATGAAGTATTTAAAAATGAAAAAAGCTCCAGCAATTGTGCGAAATATTGAAATAGAAAAACATATGTTTCTTACGATAATAGAGAATCTACAAAGAAATAATTTAAATCCAGTCGAAGAAGCTCGAGCCTATAAACTCATTTTAAAAAAGAAGCAATATACTCATGAGCAACTAGCAAATGAATTAGGAAAAAGTCGAAGCCATATATCAAATATTTTAAGAATTAATAATTTAACAGAAGAAGAACAACAAAAATTGTTGCAGGAAAATTTAACATTTAATCAAATTAGAAATATTTTATCACAAAAAGTTAATCCAAATACAAACTTAAACTTGGATAAGATGAGCTCTAAATCAAATGATGCATTAAAACATTTATCAAAAATATTTTCTTCAAAAAAAATCACATCTATATCAAAAAATAATAATCATAAAATAACATTTGAATTTCAAAATCTAAATAACAAAAATAAATTTATTGATACATTAAAGGGTTTGGCTAGTATCGAAGCTTAATAAACTTTCTAACTCAAGATATTTGTAATTTCTTCTCATTGAGTATCATTTAATAGATCGTCTATCATTTAATAGATCGTCTATATAGTAAAGCAGGGCATTTACATCATAAGCTTTAGTCGGTTTTTCTTTTTTACTTGAGATATAATATCCTTTTAAAGGCTCAAGATTACTATATAAAACTACAAAGACTTTATGTTTTGTAAAATAAAAAGCCTCACACCTATTGCCGACGGCATTTCCACTATGCCCGAGAATATGTTTTCTAATAATATGACTTCCCAATCCCACATTCTTCTCATTATTGATAATATGAACTGATTGAAATATATCTTTACCAATTTGATTGCTATAAATGCCTTCTTTGTAAAAAAATTGTAACATTTTCATAAGATCCTCCACACTCGACATAACTCCTCCATCAGTATAAGGCAAAATCGATAAGTTAGGAGATAAAAACACATCAATATTTAAATTTGAATAACGTTTTTTTAACATATATAAATAAACAAGACCTTTTGCATTTAAATTAACATCTTTTGATTTTGTGACCTGACGAAGCGAAACAATTGAGCCATTGTTATCTACTAAAGCTTCCTCTGGAGAAAAAAATCTAGTTTTATGCATAGCCGCAGGTTTAAAAAGATATTTGTTAAAAATATTATCAATCGAGTCTAAGTATAATTCCTCCAATATGATACCTAATAAAAAATAATTAATATTTGAATAATCATAAACCTTCCTTTTTTGAGCTTTAGCAGCAGAAATCGCTACAGTGTTTTGTTTTGCTAACTTGATATCTTTCAACTCTACTCCCGACATCAAGGCATCGTACAGATAATCTTGAATACCACTTGTATGAGATAACAATTCATAAATAGTAACATTATAAGCCCACGCAGGAGGCTCTTGATTCTTCCAAACATAATGAGACTTATCTAATATGTCAATAATCTTTGTTTCATATGATAGTTTATTTTGATAAATCAAATTGACAATTAAATAAGAGGTCATATGCTTTGTAACAGATAAACACAAGATCTTATCAGAAGATAACTTATTAACTCCATCTTCATATTTTCCATAGGCTAAGATATTGTTATCAGTATCTTGAACATAGTATTTTGCTGTAATATGATTCTTCTTTAAGAAGTCTTGTATTTCTGTGTCTAAGTGATTTGCAGTAAAACTAAAAAATAAAAATAGAAGGCAATAAAGCATGGAGTAATTTTTTACATGATGATACCATCATAATCGAAAATATAATAACAATCAATAGAATTTTCTTGACTTTATACAATTTAGTATTACAATGAAATCATAAAATAAAATTACTAATGAAAAAAGTTTTACTCTTCCTAGCATTTGTTCATTGTGATAATGTTCTACTTTTAGAGGAAAAATCTCAAAAACTATTAGAACAAAAAACTAAAACGGATACAAGCTTCTTTAATTACTATGATCTCTCCTTCAATATCCTATCTTCATCTTTAAAAACACACCCTGATAATACTCAGAATTCGAAAACCGATGCTAAAACTAAAGGGCATGATGCTAAGATAGGATTACAATTGGCTTTAAATATCGCAAATATAATGCAGATTGACTGCATAGCCTTAGGTGACTTGCATATGTTGACCACTAAGCTTATTGATAATTTCGGGCTTGTGTGGAACATTAAATTTAATATTAAAAATATAGCACTAAAAATTCTTCCAACTTGGAATAAATACTCGCTACTTATACCAAACATAAGTATAAATTTACACCCCATGTCCTACATTAAATCCGAGCTACGAATTTTCAATAAAACAATCTTCGGCAAAGAGCAAAATTCTAACAATGTGAATTTTGTTGTAGCGAAAAAGACAGTAAAGAGTGACTTATTTAAATGGAAAAAATATACCATAGATCCAGACAAACCTATTGCTTTAACAAGCCTCGTATCAATGTCTATCGGATATAATCTAGCACCTCGTCTATTATCTTTTATGATATCAAAAGTCACACCAAGCAGTCTGAGCTGGTTTGTTAACATGATTGCTAATATTTATTTATTAAACTCATTATACAGCTATACAGTTGGACAAATAGTGGATACTACATCAAAAACGATAGCACAAATGATATTTTTTACATATACAGTAGGTTATAGTTTTGAATATAACGAATACCTTACTTATGTCAAGCCTTATGAAAGCTTAGTGAGCACTCTTCTGAGCCATCGTGATTGTACGCTTTTTTCTCTAAGATAAGTAATTTAATAGAATAATGATAATACCCTTTTTAAGGAAACTATCTAATAAAATAATCAACAATCAGGGATTCTAGTAAGTACTTTATATCATACTTTTTATTATCTATTTTCGTATAAAATCCTATACCAGTTTGATGTCTTGGCATAATAGCCTGATTTCCAAATAACAATATAAAAACATCTTGCTCTTTTAAATATATAGCCTCACATCTATATCCAGCAAAATGTCCCGGATGCCCAAAAGCATATTGAGATTTATATTCAATAATCTCAGTTCCAAACCCGTAGAATACATTATGATACTTAGTTTTAAATAAAGACCCTTTAACAATCTCCTGATTAGAATACATTAAATCATAATTATCTTGTGAAACAAAATTTCTATTTTTATGCAAATTGATTAAAAATATAACCATATCATCTAAATTCGAAACAACACCTCCATCTCCAAAGAATAAGACCTCATCAAGTTTTTCAGCCTCTACAAGCGTATTTAAAAGCCCTACTTCAACAACATTACTCAATAGATCCACCGCTGTAAAAAAATGTATAAGGCGCAATAGATAATTGTCTTTTTCATAAGGGTTAAAATAATAACTTTTGACCAAATTTAAATCTGATATTTTGTGATCCTTCTTTATCTTCAATAGAAAAGTATTTTTCATATTTAAAGGACCAAAAATATTGTTTTGAAATATTGTTGATAATGGTTCTTTGTAATAGCGCTCTAAAACTAAAGACAAAATAAAAAAATTAGTGTTAATATAAGAGTATGATTTATGAGATGCAAAAAACTGAAAAAGCCTACTAGCAGACCTTAAAACATTTACTTTATACCGCTCTTCATTCATCTCACTATTAAAAAACTGAAAAATAAAATATGGATCATACAGATAATCTGATAATCCACTGGTATGAGTTAAAAGCTGATATATAGTGACTCTTTTTGTCCAATTGGGTACTCCTCCATTTAGACGCCATAAATAATAATTCTTACCTAATACCTTATATACAGTATCATGTAAACCAAACCTTTCCTCTTCAATCAATTTTAAAATCAATAGTGATGTCATTTGCTTAGTACAAGAACATATAAAATGATGATGATTCTTATTGCTATAAGACTCATCATAACCATTTACGATACCCTTTGCTAAATACTCCGGTTGATTGGTACTATTATTAACTTTAAAAATCGAGTAAATTGCGTTAATTTCATTATCTTTACAAAATTTTTGAATATACTCATCAAGCTCGTTACTAAAACAAGTTATGATAAATAAAATATATTTTAATTTTAACACAGTGATAGTATTATATAAATAATATTACCACAGATTATTCTACTTTGCAACTAAAATCACATTAAATATCAAATAAATTCTATTTATGTAACTAAACTTAAATACACTGAGAATCGATTTTAATATGTTTTTATAGTACAATAAAAAAGTATATAAATCAAGAAAATGCAATATATAAAAACTCAAATAACAAAATCATTGATAGACAAAATATCTTCAAATAACTGCGTTGACAATAAATCAACATATCATTTATTTTTAAATCCACAAGGTCAGATCATGTGTGACGCTATCATCTATACTGTACAAGATAATGAAATGTATATTTTATCAAACAATATCCACTTAGTCATTAACTATATCAATCAATATAAACTAAGGGAAGATTTTACATACGCAGAAGCGAGAGAATGTTATTATACATATAACAGCGATAGTAATTGCATTAAAGATTGCAGAAATGAAAATTTAAAATATTGGTCTTTTAATAAGATAGAAGAAAATCATCGTGATATTTTCTTAAAAGATAAAGTAAAATACACTCTATTAGAAATAGGCGAAGAAATACCATTTAAAGCATTTCCATATCAATATAATTTATATGTCAATTTAAAAAAGGGATGCTTTATCGGCCAAGAAGTATGTCAACATTTATCTAGAAATGGTGCAAAAAATTTTATAATAAAATCCTATAAAAATTATAAAGGAAAGGGTACAATTTTATTTCAATATAAAAGCTATGCAATTGTAAAAGAAAAGATATCTTTTTCATAGACAAGGTAGATATTATTATCTTAAATAACTTTGTAATATACTTAGTAAAAAATTAAAGCAAATTATAGAGATATAAAAATAATTAATAAAAAATTAAAGTCGATTAAGCATGAACAACTTTATTGACAATTTGCTTAAAAGCTTCAGAGTTACCATAAGCCAAATGAGCAAGATGTTTTTTATCAATAGTTAAATCAGATTTATTAAACAGATTCATAAATTTAGAATAAGTTAAGTTCATACTACGCAACGCAGCATTAATTCGAACAATCCAAATTGATTTAATATCTCTTTTAAAAGCTTTTCGATCACGATAAGCATACTGCCAAGCCTTTTCCACTCGACTTTTAACCAACCTATAACAGTTGTTTCTACCTCTGTAACCTTTACCTGCTTGAATGATTTTTTTGTGTCTTTTTTGTCTTGTGACACTTGAATTAGCCCTAGTCATAATTAACCTCCATAAATTCTTTGTTTAATATTATGCGCCTGAGCTTTTGGCAACATAATTCTTTTTCTCAGACCACTCAATCTTTTATTAGTTTTATTTCGTTTGTAGTGATTAGAACCCGCTCCAAAACCTGATACTTTACCAGTTGCAGAAACTTTGAATCGCTTTTTTAATCCAGAATGAGCTTTTAGCTTTGACATAAACTTTTTTTTCATTATAGAAACATTCTATAATAAAAATAACAAGTTTGCAAGGCTTAAAAAAAAATTTCATACAAAAAAATGTTACAACCAATGATGTAGTCACTTTTAAATACAAAGAAAGGGACACCTATTATAACAATTAACATAGAAAAGCTTATTATCAAAGATAGTTATAAGGATTTACATCCACTTTTAGCAATACAGAAGAATGTATTTTCATTTTATCAATATTTAAATATTTCTTATCTTGAGACACAATTAATATAACATAACGATAATAGTTATTATATTTATAAATCTGAGCCTTAACGGGGCCAATTGAACTTTTAATTCCTCGAGCGATACGCAAAGCTTCTTTTTTGACCATAAGCTCATCTCGCGACATAAATATCAACTGCATAATATAACTCGATGGTCCAAACTTACCTCTGCTTTTAATTTCGTTTTCAGCAAAGCCAATATAATCATTTTTTATTAAATATTGAATAAACTTATCCTTTGTGCCAAAAGTTTGAATTAATATTTTTCCTTTTTCAAACCTTCCCGCCCTACCTCCAACTTGAGACAGCAACTGAAAATTTGACTCCAAAGAGCGCAAGTCTCCTGACAAGAAACCCAAATCCACATTTAATATTGCAACTAAATATAAATTAGGAAAATTATATCCTTTTGCGATGATATTTGTGCCTAACAAAATATCTATTTCTCCTTTTGTAAAGCGATCAATAATTTGAAGGGCATCGCTGCGATCACTAGTCACATAATCTACTTTATAGTCTTTAAAGTAAGATTGAACATACTCAAAAGCCCTTTCGATGCCATACCCTACAAAAGAAAGATCTTTCTCTTCACATTTTAAACACGAATTTGGCATTTTTTTTACAAATGCACAATGTTTACACTTTAACATATTACCAAAAACAGATAAATAAACACTGCAGTTTTCGCATTCAGGAGAAAAAAAGCAGCTTTTACAGAGAAGATACTTTGAATAACCTCTATGAGAGCAAAATAGTAATATTTGTTTTTTATTTTTAACGCATAAATGAATTTCATCGATAAGTTTTTTAGACAAAATATCATTCCAAATCTTCTCCACTACAAACTCCGGTAAAGAAGTGAAGTGACGATTTTGAAGAGGAGCTAAAGCAAATAAGCCTTTTTTATAAAAAAAATAATCATTTAAAGACGGAGTAGCAGAAGATAAGATCAATCGAGTATTTCGCATTTGATGTAAATATAAAGCTATATCTTTTGCGTTATAAAGAACTTTTGACAATTGTTTAAAAGAGGAATCATGACTTTCATCAACAATAATCAAATCTAATTTTGCAAAAGGTAAGAAAATAGCACTTCTTGTTCCAATAATCACTTTGACTTTATTTGAGATAATTTGACTAAAAATTTTATCTCTCTGCACAGTGGTTAACTTTGAATGCCAATAATTTAAGTGAATATTGTACTGATCCATCAGTCTTTGATAAATACTATCTACGAGACTAATTTCCGGCACCAAGATCAATACCTGACCTTGAATGGAATTAATTATCGATAAAAACACCTCGGTTTTACCGGAACCAGTAACGCCAAATAGTAAAGAGGGTTTATTTTGCTCTAAAATAATATTTTTTGCATTTAATTGCTCTTGAGATAATCTATTATCATCATAATGATAACTATAATTTTCTTCGATTTTAAAAGAACGCCTTTCCTTTAAAGAAAAAAAATCATTATAGTGTAGAAAGGCCTTAATAGGCAATATCATCTTACATATAGAGCCAAGCTTTACATAATACTCTTTTGAAAAATATAAAATCATATTTACGTCAACAAATAATGAAGTAATAGAAATAATATCTTTAACTTTAAAACTCGGCCTATCTTCTTCATATAATTTATACACCACTCCAAAAACAATTTTATTACGCACCGATATTAATACAACATTGCCAGTATTTAACTTTTTATCACTTTTATAAAGAAAGCAACCTAGCTCATCAAGAGCGGGAATGATATAATAAAACAAAATTTATAATAATTTAATTATTGTAAACAAATATTAATATAAAAACAATCCTATTATGAAAAAGAAAACTTAAATCCCAATCTTGACTCTGTGTAATTATTTTGATAAAATAAATTATCAGATAAAAGAAAATTTGTCCAGCATGCAAAATATTATACAAGACTCTATCGAGATAATATCCAGAGAGAAAAATCTACCAGCAGATATTATACAAGATATTATAGAAAAATCAGTCACTCAAGTAATACAAGATAGCTTTTATATCGAAGAAGTAAAAGTAAAATTTGAGGAAGGAGAAATAAAGACATATGTCAAAGAAAATGATGAGTTTGTTGAAAAAAAAATCGTCGGCCAAACGGACCAGCGAACTACAATGACAAAAATCATAAAAAATATAAGATATCAAATAGCGCAAATAGAGAAACAAAAAGAAATAGAATTTTTTCAAGATAAAATTAATACAATTATGATAGGAAAAATTCAAGAAATCAATGTTAAAGGAATCATTGTTCAAATTAATGGATTTTCAACCTTGATGCCCCGCGCATTATCTCATCCACTTGATAAATCTCTATTTAACATCAATCAAAAGATACAAGTGTTAATTCATGAGATTGATGAAGAATCTAAAGTCTATAACACAATTGTATCCCGTAATTCTGCAGAATTTATATCAAAACTTCTAGAAAGCGAAATTCCTGAAATATATGATAACATCATACAGATTCATAACGTAGTAAGAATAGCTGGAAAAAAAAGTAAAGTCGCAGTATTTTGTCCTGAGCAAAATTTAAATCCAATCATTGCTTGCCTTGGAGTAAATGGATCTCGTATAAAAGCAATCAGAAAAGAAGTTCATAATGAAATTATTGATATTATAGAATATACAACAAATTATGAACAATATGTATTGAACTCTTTAAATCCCGCAAGACCAATAGAAATAATAGAAGAAGCGAAAAATAAGTATACAGCAATAGTTAAAGATGACGATATCAGAATAGCTTTAGGAAAATTTATGTCTAATGTTGAATTAGCACAAAAACTTACAAATAGTGAAATAAATGTGCTATCAGAAACAGAGTATCAAGATCAATTTAAAGAAGTGCAAAATAGTTTAATTCAATATCTAATGTCGAACCTTGAGATTGATGATATGACCGCAAGATTATTGATCACATGTGGCTTTAAAGATTTAGAAAATATAGCATCAAGTTCGATAGAAGAAATTGAAAGAAATGCTTTATCTGGATATCGAATAGAAGAAATTGAAAAAATACATAAAAAAGCAATTGAAAACTTAGTGAACAAAGAGCAAGGTGTGCTAGAAAGATTAGAAGAACTAGGACTTAGTCAAGAAATTATTGACTTGATACCATTAGAGAATAAAGAAATTTATATCAAATTAGCAGAAGCTGGAGTTAAAACAATAGAAGACTTATTGTTTGTAAAAAAAGAAACATTAATTCAAATTTTATCTGAGACTGACGTCACAGAATCAGAAGTCAATGAAATGTTACAAGAAGCACAGCAAATGCAAAAAAGAGACAGTAAAATATAAAACCTCAAACTTGCAAATTAAAACTTTTAGTGATATATTGTATTTAATTACAATGTATACATGACAGAGAAAAAACTGCAATTTAAATTTAGCTCATATTTGAATAAAATAAAAAAGGGGGACAAATCAAATGAAGAAAACTTAAAGAACAAGACCACAAGTGCGAAAGAGATAGAAAGAGATGTATTAAATACAAAAATATCTGAAGATAAAAACACAAAAACAGATATTGTTAATAAATTAAATAAAAATGACTCAGAAGGTCAATCGGAATTAAACACTTTAGAGAAGAAAAATGCCAAAACATTTAAACCTTCATCTGTAGATATAAGATATAATAATACCACATTTAAACCTTCGTCCGTAAATAGAACCCATGACAACAAACTAAGCAATTCGCTCCAAAACAATAGTTTTAAACACACAAACTACTACTCATCGAGTCAGCAGAAGAGATCAACTTTAGATGCACCTAACATCAATCAGCAAAAGACATATAATTCACATAGAGAGCCATATAATCCACATAAACCAATATATACGCCACACAAAGCTCCATATAATCCACATAAAGCTCCGTACAACCCACATAAGCCAACATATACTCCTCAAGGATCTACTAGAAATTCAAACTTCAATAACGCAACGAGCACTCAAGATATCAAGCCAAAAAGAGTCTTTCAAAATAATAAAATCAAGCAAACAACTTTAAAAGTTAAAAAGAACGAAAAAAGCACTTTACAAAAAGCCTATGTAAAAAATAATTTTTTTAGCAGGGATGATACATTTAAAAAATTAAAAAAAAGAAAGCTGGAAAAAGAAAAAACTAAAAAACATATTATCATCTATGATAAAATATCCATAAAAGATTTAGCTCATAAACTATCGGAAAAAGTAAGTGATTTAATAAAGATGCTGAAAAATCTAATCTCACAAGATAAACTAACGGAATTTCACCTTCTCGATTCAGAAACTGCAGAAATTCTAGTTTCAGAGCTTGGTCACACATATGAATTTCAAAAAGATATTTACAATATTGATATCAAAATAAAAAATATTCAACTCGAGTTACAAGACAAGATAAACTTAGAAATGCGCCCTCCTATCATCTCAGTAGTAGGTCATGTCGATCATGGAAAAACCTCTCTTCTTGACTTAATACAAAATACAGCCACCAAAGAACACGGGGACATTACTCAATCTGTCAGAACATTTTCTATTCAAGAAAAAAAAAACAACAGCACTTTTACATTTATTGATACTCCTGGCCACGCGATATTATCAAATTTAAGAACAAGTTCAATTCAAGCTTCTGATATTATCATATTATTGATATCAATCGAAGATGGTATTAAAGAACAGACAATTGAATCAATTAAAGCAGCCAAAAGTAAAAAAATAATTGTAGCTATAAATAAAATTGATAAAGTAAATGAAGAAGAAAAGAGAAATAAAATAAGAAAAATTGAAGAGGATTTAGTTAAGTATGAGATTTTAACATTAAATATGGGAGGCGATATTCCAGTATGCGAAATTTCAATATTAAAGAAAATCGGCATTGATAAACTGTATGAAACTATTTTATTAATCTCAGAAGAGACAAATTTATTTTTTTCAACAGAATGTCAAGCATTTGGAAAAATTCTAGACTCCAATTTAAACAAACATCAAGGAATTTCAGCCTCTATGGTTCTTCAACAAGGATTATTAAAAAAAGGCGATTATATAGTAACTCCTACTACATATGGAAGAGTCAAGACAATTAATAAAAATGATCAAGAACTTAAAGCGGGATATGCTGCAACAGTATATAAATTAGATAATTTTGCGAAAACAAATGAGTCTTTTATAACCGTAAAATCTGAGAGAGAGGCAAAAAATATTATTTCTTATTATAAAGAAAAAGATAAAAAACCAGAGATAAAGACAGAGATTTCATTAGAGCAATTGCTTTTAAATAAGACAACGGAAGAAAACACCAAAAAATTAAACTTCATTATAAAATCAGACGCATTTGGAACACTAGATGCAATTGAACAAGAGATTTTAAAAATCAAACCTTCAAATATATCGATTGATATTATCAATAAATCAATTGGAGAAATAACCAATTCCGATTTAGAAAGTGCAAAATATTTTAAAGCCAAAATCATTTCATTTAATTTTAAAAATAATAACTTAATTAAACAATTAGCAAATAAAGAAGGAATCACTATTGTTGAATTTAAAATTATATATCATATTTTAGACTATATAAAAGAAGAAATAGAAAGCTCTACTGATAAAGTGATAGAAAAAGAAGTTACCGCACAAGCAAAAATCAAAGCTATCTTCTCCTTTACTGCGAAGAAAGTTATTGCTGGATGTGATATCTTATCTGGTATATTTAAAAAATCCAGTTTAATACAGGTGATAAGAAATAATAAAATGATAGCAGACAATCTAAAAATCAAAAGCATGATGATTGAAAAAGAAGAAGTAGAAGAAGGTAGAAAAAAACAAGAAGTTGGATTTTTAATACATAATTTTGATGATTTTCAAAAAGATGATATTTTTGAATCCTATGACATAAAAAAATAATATAAAAAAAGCTATAAAAGACTTGACCTGGTAATAGAATATATGATAGAATATTGTAAAATTATAGAAAATAATATATGGTAGACGTAACAGTCAATATGGCAAACCCATCCGCCTCGGCGAGAGAATTTATGAAACAACGTAGTCATGAATTAATACCAAAGAAACTAAAGGAAAAAAAATACTTTTTAAATAAACAACAAATGAAAAAACTTAAAGAAGAAGCAAAAAGAAAAAAAAAAAATAGAAGATGAGAAAAGAAGAAACGACAATGGAGAAGTGTTATAAAATAACAAACGTTGACAAATACCAGACAGCTATGAACTTCATCAACTTATCATGCCAATTTGAAAACATGTTTTTAGGACTTTTTTTAAATCAAAAAAAATTATACTATTACATATATGAAGTGATAAGCAATAAAAATAAAACAAATTTTACTTTAGAAGAAGAGCTAAGGGATTATATATTTAAAAAATACTATAAATACATAAAACATATTAAAGAACGCTAAAGATTAATGCTGAAATATAAAATAAAGCTTATTCTTAAGATGATAACGCACCAATAAATTTGGAGATAGTACATTCAACCATATGCTCTTGTCCTAACACAAGGCTAATCAAGTTTTCAGCTTGACTAGTTAATATCAAAGCAACGATAATTGGAATATAATCAGTTAAGGTTCCTGGTTTTTGGCTAGGCCAAACAATATTAAATGCAATATACACAAAGCCGGCTATAAATCCACTAATTGCAAGAACCCTGGATACAACAATAACACCGCACAAGAACATATAAAGCCCTCCAGCCTCTCCCATCTCAATACTATTATTACTAAATAATAACGATAAGAGCAACATCAATCTAATTGTTTTTGTTATATGATTTGATATCATACATTTTACCTTTTCTTCTATTGTACAAAATAAATAATTTAATATAAAAATATTTATCAGAAAAGTATTAAAAAAATATTTTTAGCGTATCATCGTAATTTAATATTATATTATAAAAAAAGATTTGACTCTATCAAAAATGTAGATATAATTTTTATATATAATGATAAAATAAATAATGATACAAAAAGAATTACCTATAATACTACTAGGATCTGATGTTTTATTTCCATACACTATTGCTTCAATATTTATCTCACAAGAAGAGACCGTTAATGCAATTCATAAAATATCAAGCGAAAACTCTCAAGAAATTATTTGTACCTTTAAAAACAATGATAATAATAGTAAAGACCCTACTATGAAAGATATATATGATATAGGAGTTAAAATGATTGTATCCCAGATCATCACAATGACAAATGGCAATATAAAGATATTGGGAAATGTAGTATCAAAAGTAAAGATTGCGAGCTTCAAAAAAGTATCAAATTACTTTCTTTGTTCTTATACCGATATAGAAACTCCAAAATTTTTTGAAAATGAAAATCTATTAAAAAAGATGTATGATACATTTTCATTATTTAAGAATTATATCAAACACACAAAGCAGATTAAAGAAGAAGAAATGCGATCAATAACGCCAAATCATGAGAATCCATTATTATTTACTTATATTTTAACAAATAAACTTGATATCTTGCCAGAGAAGAAGCAATCTTTACTTGAGTCCTCTGACCCAATAAATAATTTAGAGCAACTGGATAAAATTATATTAGATAAAATGACAATTTTTCAAAGTGATAGCGAGCTTTTAAATCAGGTTAATTTACAAATTTCAAAATCACAAAAAATATTTTACTTAAACGAAAAGATGAAGGCTATACAGAAAGAATTAAACAAACAATCGGGCGAAGGTGGAAGTTTAAATGAAATTGAGCAGATGAAAAAGAAGGCGAAAAGTTTAAAAATGAGCAAACAAGCAAAAGAGAAATTTGAGATTGAGATCAATAAAATTAAACGCAATAATTATTTATCACAAGAAATTGGTATATCAAAGACATACTTAGAAAATCTTCTATCTCTACCTTGGAATGTATTAAGTAAAGCAAAAACAACTTTAGACGAAGCTAAAAAGATATTAGATGCAGATCATTATGGATTAGAAAAAGTCAAAGAAAATATTATTGAATATTTATCGGTAATGCAACGAATTAAAGAGCCTAGTGGACAAATTATCTGTTTTATAGGACCTCCAGGAGTAGGAAAAACTTCTTTTGCTGAATCAATAGCAAAATCAATAAAGAGAGAGTTTGCTCGATTTTCACTAGGAGGAGTATATAATGAATCAGAAATTCGAGGGCATAGAAAGACATATATTGGCGCGATGCCTGGTCGAATAATTCGAATGCTACAAAAATGCAAAACCAATAATCCAGTCATTTTATTAGATGAGATAGATAAAGTAGGATTTAAAACTCAAGGAAATCATCAGTCAGACATCACATCTTCATTGCTTGAGATATTAGATAAATCCCAAAACAAAGCTTTTGTTGACAATTACATTGAAGTTGAATATGATATTTCAAAAGTAATTTTTATAGCTACTGCAAACTCTTTTGATATTCAACCAGCTTTATTAGACCGAATGAATATAATTAATCTTTCGGGATACACAGACGAAGAAAAAATACAAATTACTAAAAAACACTTAATTGAAAAACAAAAAAAAGAATGCGGCTTGAAAAAAAACGAAATATCCTTTACAGAAAGCGCGATACAAGAAATGATTTTTTATTATACAAGAGAAGCAGGAGTAAGAGAGCTTGAAAGATTGATTACTAAAATATGTCAAAAAAGATTAAAGAAAATTTTATCTAATGAAAAATCTCAAGCGGAAGTTACGGAAGAAGAAATAAAAAATTACTTAGGAGAAAGAAAGTATTTACACACAATAAAAAATGAAGAAAATAAAATAGGAGTTGCAAATGGATTAGCATATACATCTATAGGCGGAGATATGCTGCATATTGAATCAGTCAAAGTTCCAGGTACTGGTAAGATTACTTTAACCGGAAAACTAGGTAGTGTCATGGAGGAGTCAGCAAAAATAGCTTATAGCTGCTTTAAATCAGAACATTTGAACCTCGAATATGGAAAATTTAATCTACATATTCATGTGCCAAGCGGAGCGACTCCTAAAGATGGTCCATCCGCAGGTATCACTCTATATACAAGTATTTATTCCTTACTATTAGAAAAAAAAGTAAAAAACAATGTTGCAATGACCGGAGAAATCACACTACAAGGAAAAGTAATGCCTATTGGAGGTCTAAAAGAAAAATTCTTAGGTGCGATTAGAGCAGAAATTAATACAGTAATCATTCCTCAAGAAAATAAAAAGGATTTAACTGAAATTCCAGACAATATAAAAAACAAACTGAAAATACATGCAGTCTCACATATTTCAGAAGTAATTACGATAGCTATTGAATAACAACTTATTTTTTGTTACAATAAGATTATGCTAAACACTATTGAAGAAATACTTTGGGAATATATTGCGATATTTGTAATATTATTTATAAGTATATTTTTTACAATCAAATCTAGATTTTTTCAAATCAAAACATTATTTAGAAATAATAAATTAATGGACTCAATTGAGAGTTCTCAATCGCGACAAGGAATTCACCCATTAAAATTATTTTTCGCTTCAACTGGAGGCATGATAGGATTGGGTAATATCACTAGTATTTCTGACTCTCTAGTAAAAGGAGGCCCCGGTGTATTATTTTGGATGATTATCGGTTCATTTTTAGGAATGATTATCAAATATTGCGAGATATACTTAGGAGTAGAGACAAGACAATACAATCAAGAAAAAAAAGAATATTATGGAGGGCCCGTCAATTTTATACAATCAGCCTTTAATAGCAAAATATTAGTTTGGCTATTTGTGGTATTGTTTTTAATATATTCAATTGAAATTTATCAATTTAATGTTTTAATTGAGCAGGCAGAAAATATGACCTCTTATTCAAAAACATATTGGATGGCTGTATTACTAATTTTAGTATCCAGCGGTGGATTTAACAGCACAAAAGTATTAGTCAATATATGTTCTTATATGATGCCATTTCTCTTTATATTATATTTTGGATTATTTATTTTTATAATGATCAAATATTACTTTTTAATTCCAAAATTAATATACGAAATGTTTTATTATGCATTTCACCCCTATGCGGCGGCACAAGGCTTTGCCGGCGCGAGCGTTATTTACACTATACATCAGGCTTTAAAAGGAGTTATATATTCAGGAGATATTGGTATAGGATATGACTCCACTATTCAAAGCAATACCTCTCTTCAAAAGTCTTCTATTCAAGGCAAAATATCAATTTTATCTTTAATGGCCGATACTTTTATATGCCTACAAACAGTTTTCATGATTTATTTAACCTCTTATTGGCAACAAAAATTTAAAAATTCGAACACAATGATGTTGACACTAATATCTGATCATATTTATTATGGAGAGATATTTTATACTTTGATAGTTTTTATTTCAGCATTTACTACTATTATATGTTTTTTAAATGTTGGTAAGAAATTAGCATTTCAAATAGGAGGAAAATATTTTGAATATTTTTATCAAATATTAGCAGTATCAATATTTATTTTTTTCTCATATTATTCAATTGACACAGCTAGATTGATTATGGGTATATCAGCAGGAATATTGGTAATATTAAACTTAACCGCTATTTTGAAATTACAAAATAAAATCAAATGGGTATAAAAATGATTATAGACTTAATTTCAATATCCATTATTGTAATTTTTCTATTTATTGGATATAGAAGGACAATGATCGGACTATTATTATATGTAATATATATTATAATATGGAGTTTTGGTCTAACATATATCATTCAATTTATTTCTTTACCTTTGTATCACGATAAAATATTATTTACTCTGGCAAATATCATGTTATTGATAGCATGGATAATTATCACTGGTATTATAGATCCATTAATAATGTATTTATCAAAAAAAATACCTCTGATAAAAAGTTTTGGTTTAATAATAGGTATGATGTTGGGTATTTCATTTGTCTCAATCAGTTATCAAATACACGTCATGTATTATCAACAGAATCTGCAAACCTGGAGAGCGATAATTATACCTAATGAAAAATACCTAAAAGATATTCAATCCTCTTATACTCATAGAGTATTTTATTCTATAAATATAAAAGCAATCAAATATATTATAAACAAATTATAAAATAATCTTATACTATTTTCCTGTATGAATAAAAGCATTTTTAGTATCAAAAATCAAATATAAACCTATCAATAAAGGAATGCCAACAAAAGGTAAAATATAATAATAAATATAAGTAGAAGAAGATAACAAATATGCCAATAAGTAAATACAGAGCATAATAGCTTGAAATATAAAATAGATCACATCACTGGCTTTGAAGTGAAAAAATACATACATCAATAAAGGTATGACAAACACTGCTTTATAATAACTAAGAGTAATAAAGAGACAATAAGATATAAAATACAATGAAATCAATTGTTGTTGGGCTAAAGAGGCAATCCCTAAAGACAAAAATATAGATGAGTAGAATTGTATGGAGCGTCTTGTCTCTACATTCTTAATGGAGCTACAAATGGGGCGATAATACCAGTCATAATTCTCTATACTAGAAAATAGAATTAATAGTTGCTTAAGGCAAAAAAGATATGTATATACCAAAACAATAAAGTTACTTATAAAAATCACTTCAGAATTTATCTTCATAGAGAAAAAGATCTCATGAAGAATGATTAAGAAATAAACTAGGTATAAATAACGCGAATGAATGATTTTTATATTTAAAATAAAGGGTATTAACAAAAAGGCTACATAGGAATAGCTCTCATAAGGCAAAATATTTAAATGATTATAAAAAGGTGTAATGATTTTATAAAAATAGGCAAAGACATAGATAAATGCAAGTATAATCAAATGAAAAGTATCAAAGTATATAGATAAAGATAATAATAATATCAGTAAGTATATCAAATAAAAATCACTAATAAATGGATAATAACCATAATATTCAATTAGAATATTACTAATAAATACGGTATGAGAATTTATATAATAAATACATAGAATCATTGAAGAAATATACACAACACATTCAAGAAATCGAGCAATATAAACAACTAAATCATTTTGATAAATATAATAGACATAATCATCTAAATTTGTCTTTTTTACTAAAACATAAACATTAATAATAATAGCTAGGGAGAAGATTAAAGAATAACTGATATCATATGAAATAAAATAGTTTTTAGCAATATAAAATGTAAAAAACAAATTAAAAAATATGATATTAACAATGTGTTTAAGAGTTATATTAGTCATCAAAGTAAATAAATATTACTCTATCATACTATAAATGATATTATGAATCAAGTAATATAAAGTTTTACTATATTTTTCCTATCAGTTATTTACAATTTTTTACTATTATTTTCTAAAAAGTCGCCTACAGCTTGAGAGTTTTCTTTAATTGAAACACTATTATCATTTTTATTCCATCCAGCTGGACATACTTCACCATTTTCATCATAATGATGAATAGCATCAATTAAACGAATAACCTCATCAAAATTTCTACCTATACCAAAATCATTAATTGAACTATGTCTTAAAACAGCGTGTTTATCAAAAATAAAATTTCCTCTCATAGCAACATTTTTAGTATGATTAAATACTCCAAACATTTTACTCATTTCATGACTACTATCAGATATCATATCAAAATCCACTCGACCAATTCCTGCTTTATTAGTAGGCATTTCTTTCCATTGTATATGAGAGTGAACAGAGTCAGTACTGATAGCAAAAACTTTTGTATTACGATTTTCCAATGCTCCTATTCTGTTATGTAGAGAGATAAGCTCAGTAGGACAAACGAAAGTAAAATTGGCAGGATAAAATACAAATAAAATAAATTGATTATCTCGTAATTCATCTTGCAAATTAAATTTTGAAATAGTGTTATTAACGCGTACTACATCAACTGAAATATTAGGCATAGTTTTTCCCAAAGAAACATTTACTTCTTCTAAAGGCTTAGAATGACATTTATTTTTATAACTCATATATTGAAAGTTTTCTTTTATTATAATAACATAAAAAAAAAAAATCAATCATAAACTTTACTATAAAGAAAAAATACTTTATAATATATCACAATATTAAAAATACAATTATGCAACATACATTTTCTATGATCAAACCAGATGCTACAAAAAGAAAGCTAGGAGAGGTAATTAATCAAATCTTCGTAGATAATAAACTAGAAATTGTGCAATCACAAAAGATTAAACTATCCGATAAAATAGCTCGAGAATTTTATGCCGAACATAAAGAAAGATCTTTTTTTAACGAAATGATTAGCGAGATAACATCAGGAGAAGTGATAATACAAATTTTAAAAGGAACTAATGCGATACAGAGAAATAGAGAGATTATGGGAGAGACAGATCCTAAAAATGCAGCTCCAGGCACAATTCGCGCTAAATACGGTATTTCAATAGGAGAAAATTCTATTCATGGATCTGATTCAGAGATAAGTGCAAAAAGAGAAATAAATTTAATGTTTCCATCTTTTGATAATAAAAGTTCTTAAAAATAGCTTTTAGATTAGATAGGCGCTAAATATTTCAGCTAAACCATAAAAACTTTACAAACAATCAAGTTAGATAACTTTAGGAACAATAAAACATTTAAAATTTTTAGATTTTTCATTTGAATTTAAGAAAACATCATCAATATCTGTTTTATGCGCTATATCATCTCTCATGTTATTAAAAGCCTGTTCATTACAAGAGGTCATAGGAGTAATATCACTTAAATCATCTTTCACTTCATTTAAAGCGCTATTAATCATCTCAATTACTAAGTTGAATTTACTTTCAAATTCTTTTATTTCATTTGCATCTAATTTTACTCTTGCTAAATGAGCTAATTTCTCTACATTCATGACACCTCCTTTTCTTTTTTTTGCTTTGTTAAAACTTCATCAATAATACCAAAATCTTTTGCCTCAATAGGAGTTAAAAACCTATCTCTCTCCATTGCTTGTACAACGGTATCGTAATCTTTACCTGTAATCTCTACATAGATGTTATTTAATTGTTTTTTAATTCTTAAAGTTTCTTTTGCATGTATTTCAATATCTGTTGCCTGACCGCGAAAACCTGATGATACCTGATGAATCATGATAGTGCTATTAGGCAAAGCGTATCTCTTACCTTTTGTTCCAGCCATTAATAAAAACGCTCCCATAGATGCGGCATGACCTATACAAAAAGTTGATACATCACAAGAGATATACTGCATAGTATCATATATAGCAAAACCATCCATAACACTTCCGCCAGGAGAATTAATATAAAGCGAAATATCCTTTTGAGCATCTTGATGTTGTAAAAAAAGCAGTTGAGCACAAATAGACTTTGCGGTATGTTCATTTACAGGGCCATTTAAAAATATCACTCTATCTTTTAATAATCTTGAATATATATCATATACTCGTTCGCCATTATGAGTTTTGTCCACAACATAAGGAATAAAGAAGTCAGACATAAACATATAAATTTACACAATAATAAAAAATTTTTCCAGTCTTGTCAAGAGCGAAAAACTTATATTACCTCTAAAAAATAAAAAATTTTTCAATATAAAATTTTTCAATTTGCAAAATAAACAACTTGATTTTTAATAAAAAACATGATAACTTATATAAAAGTTATTTTAAATTCATGCCAACAATTAATCAAAAGATTAGATTTCCAGCTAAAAAAAAAGTAAGAAAATCAAAAGTTCCTGATTTAAGTAGATCTCCTATGAAATCCGGCGTTTGTACTTTAGTTACAACCACCAGCCCAAAAAAACCAAATTCGGCAAATAGAAAAATCGCCCGTGTTCGACTATCAAATAAGAGAGATATTATTGCATATATAGGAGGAGAAGGCCATAACCTAAAAGAGCATTCCAAAGTTCTAGTACGAGGAGGAAATAGAGCTGATCTACCTGGAGTTAAATACCATATTGTGCGAGGAGCATATGATGACCAAGGAGTTAAAAATAGAAAAAATGGTAGATCTAGGTACGGAACTAAAAAAGATAAACCAGGAGAATAATATTAAAAACTTATACTTATTCAATATAAAAAGAATGCTTTACTTTAGAGCAAGAGCCTCGCAAAACTTGATATCATATAGATCTATATGAAAGTTTAAACCACCGCTCTCTTTAAACCTAACTCTTTTAATCCTTTTTGATAACATAAGTACATCAAATTAGTACGATTTGTTTTAGTTGCTTTATCTTTCACATTAATTTTACAATTATTTAACATATTTTCAATTAAAGGTAAAAGATCTTGAAACACCAAGTCTTCATAAGCTAAAAACAATACTTTTTCTTCTTTGTCGCTGAGTAATTTTTGATTAACAGATACATTTTTTAAAAGAGAAAGATCATCTGCAATCATGGATGAACAAATTTTTTCTAATCGATATAGTATACTTAAGGTATTAGAGCCTTCTTGATAAAGCTTAGCAATTTTTTCATAAGTGTTTAGAAACAAAGTTAAATTATCAAATTCAATTATATCTTTTATTGAGCATAAAACCTTATCATTACAATTATCAATTTTAAACTTCAATCTCGTAATAATAAAATTTATAATTTCATTTTCATTATCAGATGAAATTAAACTTTCAATATAATTAACAATACTTTGCAAATTAACATCGAAATTTAAAGCAAAATCTAAAATAGCAAAAGTTATTTTTCTCATTCCATATAAATCTTTTGAAGGCGTAACTCTTTTTCCAATAGCAAATAAATTAACTAAAGTATCAATATTATGTATAAACTTAATTTCTTTTGAAATCATAAATTTATTTTGAGTTAAATTATAAGAAATATAACTTAACATAGAGCTATAATCCGAATACAAATAACTATTCATACCGACCAGATACATTTTAGCCGCTTTAATCAACTCTTTATTACTTGGCCAAATAAACTTAGCTATTTTCTCCATTCTAACCGATTGATCAAATATAGAAGACTTCTCTCCATAAAAATTAATATTTTTTAAATTTAAATAACTTTTTTCTAAATCAAGACCTCGGTCTGAATTAAACAAGAATAAAACATCGTGCAGTCTTGACTTTATGAGATTTAAATAATCTGCTTTAATATCATCATTAGGCATTACATTTAATCCAAATATCACAAAGTTATGAATAGTTATCATTCCTTCATTTTCAATTACTTCGTGATATAATTCTTGCAACAATAGATTTTCTTTTAAAAACTCATCAGGTAATTGTATCTGAATGCAATCAAGATAAATATATTCAGAGCTTTTAGATAAGTTATCAGCAAATAGATCAAGCTTACTTTCTGGAATGGCAAAATACAACATATCTACTATCTCATTTAACTTTTTAATAGTCTTTTGTTTTCGTTGAAAGTCGCAAAAAATAATATTATTTTCCTCGAGGTATTCTTGATATTGGTCAAAAGAAGATACTGTTTTAAACAGAGATGAATCAAGATATTTGTGAACATATACTATGTTACTTGATTTTATACCTGCAAATGTTATATCTAAAATATCATTGTTATACAAGGCCAAGATTGAACGAATTGGTCTTACCCAAGATACCTGGGACTCATTCCATATCATACTTTTTTTAAAGGAGTATTTTTGCAATTCATGTTCAATCATATTTTTTAACGCAATATTTGATTTAACACCAGGTATAGTTTGATTATAAAAGACAAAACCATCCTTTGTTTGCAAATCTTTTTTATCTATATCGTATTTCTTAGCAAATGCGGATACAGCTTCTAAGTTTTCTATTTTAGGCCCTTTAATATTTTTTTTCATTTCACAAGTTGTGTCAGAGATCTCGGGTAAATAAATAATAACTCTATATAAACTTACAAAAACTTTTATTTGTTGATGAAAATCGATGTTATACTCTGTAAGTATTTTTTTAAAAAAAGCTCTATAATTTTCTTTATTTTGGGACCATATAGGCGTTTCTTCAGTATAAATTTCAAGTAAAAAACTAGATTGCAACATACTAAGGACTAATAAGACAAATAATAACATAATTTCATACTTATTTCAATAGCCAAGAAGAAGAATATTGTAGTTATTAGTGAATGATATTAATTTTCTACCAATAGGATAGACTAGATCGTAAAAAGAAGTATAGATATTGCGGTATTTATAGAGATCTTAAAAATAAGTATAGATATTATAGTATTTATTCATTATAATATAAGAAAATATCATAATGTTATCAATAGAAGAAATTATAACAAAATTAAAAAATTACTGGAGTAAACAAAATTGCTTAATTGTTGAATCCTATGATATGGAAATGGGAGCCGGCACTTTTTCAAAAAAAACAACTTTAGACCTTTTGCGAAAATTCCATAACAAAGAAGAATGGAATATAGCTTATTCTCAAATATGCCGCCGTCCTTCTGATAGCAGATTTGGAAATCACCCCAATAGAGTAAACAAGTTCCATCAATTTCAAGTCATCATGCTACCAATTCCAGAAAACGCACAAGAATTATATTTAAATAGCCTCAAAGAATTAAATATCAATAGCAAAACACATGATATCAAGTTTATTGAAGATGATTGGAGCTCTCCTACTTTAGGCGCATCTGGACTGGGTTATGAAATCAGAGTAAATGGAATGGAGATAGGACAATTTACATATTTCCAAAAAGTATGTAGCCAACCCACGCAATGCTTAGAGATAACTTATGGAATTGAGAGAACCGCGCTTTTTATACAAAAGAAATCATCCATAAATGAATTAATATGGGGAAAAAATACAAAATGGTCCGAAGTGTTCTTAAACGAAGAGTATGAAATGTCGCAATTATACTTTACAGATATGCCTACGGCTATGTTAATAGAACATTTCAACCAATATCTTGAATTATCAAATAATCTGATTAAAAAAAATCTATCTGTTCCTGCTTATGAACTTTGTATAAAAATGAGCCACTATTTTAATATACTAGATGCTAAAAAAGCCATTAGCTCTCAAGAAAGAGAAGGCTATATTCAAAAAATTCGCAACCTCAGCCAAAAATGTGGAGCTATATTTATAAATTAAAATCTTTTTTAAAAAGATAGTCTACGGCAGGCAAGCTGATACTCAAAATGTTTGAGATTAAACTTATCCTAAAAATAGAAATCACAAATGTTTGAAAAACAACTACCAAAACAAACATATTTTTTTTTAACTTAACAATTTGTTAATAATGTTTATTATATTAGTTTCTGTATTAATACCAGGAAATAATAAAAATTTTGATATTATAAATCAGATCTTTCAAAATAATTATTCTTACTGTTGCTGTTATACAATAATTACACTTAATAAAACAATATACCTAAAAAAATTATATTTCTTCTATTAATTTGTTATGTTGACTTAGCTCAATATCTAATAAGTTATAAACGCGACTACAAGTATCATGTTGATATTTTTTTATAGCATCAATGAAAGCTTCTATTCGACCAATAGAGATATCAATACCTCCTCTCTCAAATTTTGGAACTATATGTAGATATTTAACTTGAAGTTTATCTCCCAGCTTAAGTGCTTCAGACAATTTTAATGAATCTTCAATCCTGGAGTAGCAAAGAATTAATTTTATTAGATTATTATCCTTCATTAGAGTATTATCCTTGATCCTATTTATTATATTGTCATAATTAATAACAAAAAAATTCTTTGGTAAAAAAGAAGAATATATGTTAAAATTGTTTATAGGCTCGGGATTATTACTAACCTTTAAATAATTTTTGATGATATCATAATAAACATGACTATTGCGTGGAACAGAGGGTAAATCAACATTATCTGTCGCTAATACCATGTCAAGAATCGACTTCCACTCATCATTTCTCAAGCCATCGTCGCTAGCAAACTTGGAAGCTAATGAATTTTTCTTCACCGCCTCTGTAATAATCTTATCCTTATTTTTCAAGTCATTGCTAGTAAACTTGAAAGCTAATAGATTTTTCTCCAACGCCTTTTTAACAATCTGATGATTTTTTTTCAAGTCATTGCTAGCAAACTGTAAAGCTAATGGATTTTTCGTCACCGCCGCTGAAACAATCTTCTTATCATTTTGCAAGTCTTTAGCAAACTGTAAAGCTAATCCATTTTTCTTCAGCGCCGCTTTAACAATCTTCTCACTATTTTGCAACTTTTTACTAGCAAACTGTAAAGCTAATATATTTTCCCGCACCGCCGCTAAAACAATCTTCTCACTATTTTCGAAGTCTTTAGCAAACTGTAAAGCTAATCCATTTTGATTCACCGCCACTTCAACAATCTTCTCACTATTTTCGAAGTCTTTAGCAAACTGTAAAGCCATTCCATTTTGCTTCACCGCCACTTCAACAATCTTCGCACTATTTTGGAAGCCTTTAGCAAACTGTAAAGCCATTCCATTTTGCTTCACCGCCGCTTCAACAATCTTCTCATCATTTTGGAAGTAGTCTTTAGCAAACTGTAAAGCCATTCCATTTTGATTCACCGCCTTCATAACAATATCCCTATTATCTCTCCGGTCATCGCTAGCAAACTGTAAAGCCATTCCATTTTGCTTCACCGCCGCTTCAACAATCCTCTCATTATTTTGGAAGTCTTTAGCAAACTGTAAAGCCATTCCATTTTGCTTCACCGCCGTTGAAACAATATCCTTATTGTCATCGCTAACAAACTGTAAAGCCATTCCATTTTGCTTCACCGCCGCTTTAACAATTCGCTCATAATATTCTTTAAGACCATCTTCTTGTAAATGCTCCTTTTTAATATATTCTAAAGCCATTCCATCTTGACTCACATTATGTAGAATATAGTCAATATTCTTTTGAAAACTATTACGAAGCTCAGGGCCAGCAAACTGTAAAGCTGATCCGTTTTCATTCAACGCCGCTTTAACAATATCATAATCATTTTGGAAGTCTTTAGCAAACGCTAAAGCCATTCCATTTTGCTTCACCGCCGCTTCAACAATCTTCGCACTATTTTGGAAGCCTTTAGCAAACTGTAAAGCCATTCCATTTTGCTTCACCGCCGCTTCAACAATCTTCTCATCATTTTGGAAGTAGTCTTTAGCAAACTGTAAAGCCATTCCATTTTTCTTCACCGCCACTTCAACAATCTCCTTATTATTTTGGAAGTCTTTAGCAAACTGTAAAGCCATTCCATTTTTCTTCACCGCCGCTGAAACAATCTTCTCATAATTTTTGCCATTTAAAAGGCCCTTTTTAATAATATATTCTAAACCCATTGCATTTCGCTTCACAGCATATAGCAAAATCAACTCATACTGATCAGAATATTCCCGCACCCAATTCTTATTAAGATTGTCTAAAATATCTTCGTACGTACCATTATTTTTAGATTTATAGTCGATCAAAGCTTTAATAAAATTCATATAATCCTTCTGAGGGGGTATAACGTTGCCGATTACTTTATCACTAAAAAATGTTATAGTATTAAAGTCTTTATTAAAGTCTTTAAATTCTCTACATTTTTTATCATTCCAGCATGGCCCTGTAAATTCTCTATATTGTTTGTAAGTTTTATCATCCCAGTATGAGATATCAGTATATTGAGGAAGGTTTTGATAATGTGAAGGATTCGATCTTATAATAATGTGAAAAGAATCTGATATTCTACCTAATATTTTACCAATTTCGTCTTTTTCGTTTAACATATATAATTTATTAATTTTATATTAATTATGTAATACAAAATATAATACAAAGTCAAGATGAAGCAATACAATTTATTTTTATTTTTTTAATCGCGTTGCACTAAAGTTACAATGCCCCCTCTGTAGATATGCGCTTTAAAACTTAATAGCCGCGCATACCATAAATGAGGCTTAATTCTATTTAAATTTCTGCTCAAATAACTCACTTATTTAAAACTAAAATACTAAACCAATTCTTTAATATCTTTATCTTCGATTTCATAAGACACTTCATTACCTTGATTAATTCGATGCGCTTCAAATGCATGATACCCAGAACTATTATCCGTCGCTAGATTCGCCTTTTGAATTATCTGATTGACAATGTCACTATTCACTTGACTATTACTTTGACTATTCACTTGACTATTACTTTGACTCTTAACTTCACTATCAAGGCCCTGATACCCCTCTTCTTCTTTATCGTCATCTATTACTTCAAATTCCACTTTATCCTGACTCTTCAATAAAGATTCTAATTTATTTATAACTATATCTTCTAAAGCCAATAGAGTAATCGTTGTAGTTATTATAAAAAAAGGATTCATAGTCACAACTCCAACTCCTGTGATAATTAAATATTGAGAGGCTTTTACAATAAATCTTGACGCTAATCTGTGAAACTCATTACTTTCATCATTCTGTTCATCTTTTTTTTTATATAGATCTGGACCATATATACTAAACTCATTACTATTATCTTGATTAGATGACTCATTACCACTCTTCTCGAGATCATAAGCAGTGATACTGGGGCATGAAGAACGTACATACCTCCTACGTTCATCGGCTTCATTAATTTCTATATGATTTTGTCGATTTTCCACGATTTTATATAATGTTAATTTATAATATCTCATTATTAATAAACTATGAATTTTAAAAAAGAATTTTAGGTTTTAAAAATTTAATTGTTGTTTTAAATATAACATTGCAAAATTATTACTTTAAAATAATAGAAAAACATTGGGGCGAAAGACCGGAATTGAACCGGCGACCTTCAGAGCCACAGACTGACGCTCTAACCGACTGAGCTACTTCCGCCACTTAAATAGTAGTATAACATCTTTTATAACATAACTCAAGTCTTTTTTTAATGAACACATAAAGAAAACTCTCCTTTTAATTTTAATATAGGTCTACTATCATTATTAAAGCGTATAACCTCTTGATGAAACTTAGTACCTTCTCGTAAAATAGCGACATTGGCATCAGGATTTAATTTAAAAATCAAATCTAAAGTTTTTTCAATTCTATAACGTGATTCATACAAAATAAGAGTAATATTTAAATCAATATATTGCTCTAATAATCTCTTTCCACCTTTTTTGGGTAAAAATCCTAAAAATAAAAATTTATCACTACTAAAGCCTGATAATACTAAAGCCATAATAGCCGCAGAAGGCCCTGGTAAATAATCAATTTCAAATTTCAAATCAATAGCCTCACGAATTAGCTTATATCCCGGATCAGATATTAATGGAGTTCCTGCATCTGATACTAACACAGCTTCTGTAAATTTTAAATTAAAAATATAACTTCTTGTCACATGATCGCTTTTATCATTATATTGAATAAATTGTTTATTTTCATAATCAATGTCATATTTTTGCATCAATTTCTTAATAGTGCCGATATTTTCACAAATCACAATATTAATATTTTGTAATGCCTCTAATGATCTAAGAGTTATATCCTCTAAGTTACCTATTGGAGTGGCGATAATAATTATTTTATTCATAAATTCTATTATTTTATATATAAAACATAGTAACATATATTTTTAATTTATAAAAATCATGATATGATTGAAATGATGATTAAACAACTTTTTTTTTTCTTATGCTTCACCTTAAGTATAGATATGAATATTTATAACTATAGTCAATTACAAATGATTGGAAATAAATCATTTAAAAAAATTCAATGTTATAATTTGCCTATAAAAACAAACCTACAATCTATTTTAGCAAAAATTCTAGATCAAAACGCTTTAGATATTTATGAAGAAATTCCTTACTACACCTTTACTCATAGACAAAATTATTTATTTATAAACTATCAATATAATAAAATTAACCATATGATAATTCAAAATGGATTAGATGTATTTAAATACAATCAAAAAAATAAAAAAAAAATAACACTTTTGCATAGATATGATATAAATGATACAGAAGAAATAGATATTAATCTTAATGATTCATCTAAATATGACATACCAATAAAAAATACACTAAAATACGTAAAAAACACTTTGTATGATAATGAAAATCTCTTTGATATATCCCAACTAAAGATAACAAAAATTAAAAATTCAAATATTGTTATTCAAGCAGCATGGATAATTGATGGTGAAAAGCAAATATTAAAAATTGATCCACATACAAACGAAGCCTTTTTTAAAAATATAAATATAACATTTAATGATTTTGCGCTATACCCAGTGGATATAAAAAATATCAATATTTCAAAAAGTAATAATAACAAAATCGTATTAAAAAGAAAATCTCCAATTTATGCAGTATTTAACGGCCTGATTATAAAAAACAAAAATAATAAAATTATATTGATAGATAATAAAAAGACCTGTATCGCTATCATAAGTAATCTGCAACTAAACACAAAACTACTACCGGGTATGATAATAGAGAAAGGCGACTTGATAGGATATGGTGAAAATTATATTTTTTATGAAAAAAATACATTATAGCAATTGAAATAAAAAAAAAAATTAGATATAATGAAAAGTATAATATTATTGGAACAATGTTAAAACCAAATGATCAATCAAAACAATTTCGTAAACATAGAAAAGGGAAAATTGCAAATACAGTTAAAGCGGGAGAAAAAATCTCTTATGGATATATAGGATTAAAATCCATGGACGCTTTTAAAATTACATCAAGACAGATTGAGGCATCTCGTAAAGCTGCAGTTAGAAAGATGGACAGAAAAGGAAAATTTTGGACTCGAGTCTTTCCTCAGATTTCGATCACCACAAAACCTATCGGTGTTCGTATGGGATCTGGAAAAGGAGCAATAGACGAATATATCGCGAGAATTTCTCCAGGAAGAGTGTTATTTGAAATAGATGGAGTAAAGCCAGATATAGCAAAAGAAGCTCTTAGATTAGCAGCAGCAAAACTTCCTTGTAGTACAAAAATAGTAGAATTGATAGATCACTCAATTGTGCTCAATAGTCAAGCAGAATAATACTCTATGAATTTTCTATACTACTAAATAGTTAAGCCAAAATAGACTATATTAATAGTACTCAATAAACAACAGAATATAAATCAACGCCATTTCTTTATCATTTTTAATGCCTTTTTAAATTCAAATATAGTATGATATAGACATGAATTCTAGATTAAAATTTTACTTAATATCATTTTTATTATTAATACTCTTCTATTTTATTATATTATGTAATACTGAATCAAAGAGTTTACGCATTACAGAGTTAAATAAGAATATACCCATTTCAACAACAGTTACATTAAGCGAAAATGAGAAAAATACAAAAAGAATAATTATATTTTTTTCATCTTCTTGCCCAGTATGTAAAATCATTCACGAAAAACATTTAAGTAAAATAATAGAAGCCCTGTCCGATCAAGTGAATATTTATTTAAAACTCTTAATAGTAACAAAAGAAGATCACTTTTTAAAATACATCTTAGATAAAGAACAAGATAAACAAAAGCAACTAAATATTATTCATATCTTTTTTAGCAGCAATACTGCAGCTAAGGAAAAATTAATTGTAGAATATGATATAAAATTGATTGAAAAAGATCGACAAAGATTCTTGAAAGAAACCTATGATACAATGATGTCACTTGAGACTAAAGGCCTCCCCTGCTTCATCATTAATGATAGCGTCTATCATTTTTATACCTTGAATAATAAAACCTTTTTCAATGAAATTCAAAAAGCAGTATTGAAATATGATAAATAAAATTTTTACTAATTTTTAGGAATTATATATTGACTTTTTCGAAGTTCTATGAGAAAATTATCTATAATTGATAGTATAATTGTGAAAACAGAATATAAAAAACAAGAATCCTGCATACCGAAATGGATTCAAATTGATGCCAAAAATATGATAGTTGGAAGACTTGCGGTATTTATAGCAAATGAACTAAGAGGTAAAAACACGGCAGTATACACACCACATATATGTCCTAAAAATAAAGTGATCATAATAAACACAGATCAAATTGAATTCTCTGGCAAAAAAATGTCGGACAAAGTGTACTATCATCACACAGGATATGTAGGAGGAATCAAAGGAATTACCGCAGAAAAACTTAAACAAAAAAACTCTACTTTGATTTTAAGAGAAGCTGTAAGAAGAATGCTTCCAGATAATAAGCTTAGAAAAGAGTTTTTAAGAAATTTATATATATATAAAAATGAAGAACATAAACATAAAAACCATGCTGCAGAAATAGTTTCTTTCAACAAAATTCACAAATCTCATTCCATATAAGCTTAATAAATGATGAAAGAAATCAATGACGCAGTCCATTCTTTAAAAAAACTTGGTATCCATTCTTCTTTTGCTAGAAAAAGCTTATTTTCCCTTTTGCAACAAAATAAATTAAGCGAGACAATAAACCTGCTGCAAAATGCCATCAAAAATATTAAATTGTGCCTTATGTGCAATAATGCTACAAATGAATCGCTTTGCTTCATATGCAATAATAGTTCACGAGATAACAAAACACTATTAATCGTTGAGCATATATCAGACCTAAACTCAATTGAAAGCTCAAGAGTATATCAAGGTTTATATTATGTTTTATCTCATGATTTTTTTCATGATAACACAGAGTTAGAAATGCAAAAAATTCAAAAACGCATCATAGACAGACAAATAGAAGAAATTATTATTGCCACTAATACAAACCTCAATGGTGAGATATTATCTCAAATCTTAGTGGAATATATTAACTTAAAAGTCAAGATAAGTCGTATAGCTCATGGTATACCTTTTGGTCAAGAAATTCATAATCTTGATAGCGCGACAATTTTTTCTTCTATATCTAGTAGAAAAATTATTCAAAATATCTCAGAGTAATTATTTAGTAATCTTTAGATTTTAAACGAAGCTCTTTTAAAATAATATTTAAATTGGGATGAGTATATATTTGAGTTGAAGATAAATTCTTATGTCCCAACGCATCTTGAATTAATCTAATATCCGCTCCTTGTTCTAATAGATGAGTAGCAAAAGTATGACGTAAAAAATGAGGAGTAATATATTCAGAAAAATTTTGATTACGACGCCACATCACTAAAACCTTGCGTACATATGCATCAGTCATTTTGTTACCATGATTATTCAGAAATAAAAACTCATCATTTTTCTTTTTACTTAATATCGGCTCAAGTTTTTGTAGCATAGAATTAGGTATAAAAACCATTCTTTGATTTTCACCTTTTGATAACACTCGCGCATAGGAATTATATATATCTTTTTTTTGAATATTTAAAACTTCAGATATACGCATTCCAGTTGAATAGATAAAAAATAAAACTAACTTAATATTCTCTTGAGCGGTATTATCTGTAATAATATTATTTAAAAATGACAATACCTCACTTGAGGGCAGAACCTTAATTAAATTATTGTGATATTTAATTGAATCAATTGATAGAGATAAATCCTCTTGAGTAAATTTTGATTCATATAAGAAAAACAAAAAAGACTTCATAGCGACAATGAGTCTAGCCATACTACGATTAGATATAGTTTGTTTTTTTCGAGAAATAAAAAGATTTATATCGCTTAACTGATAATTATCGATAAAATCATTTAAATCTTTTTTATAACTTATAATTGTATTTTTTGATTTAGAGCGTAATAAGGATTCTATCCACAAATTAAAATGATTTTTCACTTTTCTCTGTAGTATACTTTCTTATATATTCATTATCACAAGATAAGAGTTCACAAATCATATGGTCTGGAATATTAGTTTTTTTAAGCCTATTTAATAAAGAAATTTTTTCTTTAAAATATGATAAATTTAAATCATTATATAATCTCATCAAGAAAGGCAAAAATAGTTGAGATAATATATATTCTTTATTAATCAACCGCAACTCTAAAATAATAAAATTTTTCACAAACACAATATTGCAATTCATATAAGATAAAATATTTTTAATTTTTATAATATCGTCTAAGAAATTTGCTTTTAAATCATAAACATCAAAGTCATACTCCATTTTTACAATACACATTTTTTCATTACTAGAAATCACGCTTGATCGATAAGTAGGAAGATTAGCAAATGTTGATAAAGTATAATTAAATAACTTTTTATTAAACATAATATCTTTATTATTAAGGTACAAACTTGATTCATATTGAGTTGCAAACTCTTGAATACTATTGGTAATGTTTTCAACTTTAATAGTAAAATCGTTTTCTTCAATTTTCCTCATATTTAAATAAATCAAATCACTCATTTCGACAAAACTCATATTATAAATTGAGCTTAATAGATCAAATTTTGTAGGACTTACAATAGAAACCAAAAGTGTGGCCTCTTGAATATAAGCCTTATGTTCCAATGCAATATCTTTTTTTATATCATGATCTAATGATTTTTTAACAAAAATAGAATTTAAAATAGAATATATCATATAACCAGATAGAAAGAAAATAATAATATATATGAATATATAGGAAAACAAAAATAAATTGTGTTCTCCGTTAATAAAAATATTCAAAGTAGAATCAGTAGGTTTCATAGATAATACTAATGATAATACTGATATAATCAATAATATTAGATTAACAAAATATATACCATAATTAAAATATCGAATACTAATAAAAAAGTGGTTTTGTAAGAATAGCAATAAAGCCAATTGATTTAACTGAAAATAATAATAACAAAAAGGTAAGATAATCAATAGTATATAATCTTGAATTTTTTTGATATTATACAGATAATGATTGATTAGATATAAGCCAATATACAATAACAGAATTAGTGGTTCTTTATAAATAAATAAAATACTTAAAAAAATATATATATTTTGTAAGAAGAAAAAACGTAAAGACATATTTGGCATAAAATATTATTAGTATAATATCATAAAAAATTTTAAAAAACAAACTACTCTGATGCAATTACAAGAGAATGCCTTAATATTCTATCTTTTATTTTATACCCCTTAGAAATAACTTTAATAATTTGATTTGATTTAAATTTACTATTGGATTCACGGGCTAATACTTGATGAATATTATAATCAAAATCATCTCCAGGCTTTGATGGAATAATAGTAATATCATAGGCTGCAAAGACCTTAGTAATGTTTGTTTGAATCATCTTCACTACTTTATGATAAGCTTCATCTAAATTATCAATCAATCGGTCAATATCATCAGCGACTGAGAGCATATCATTTGCAAATTTTGAAATAGAATAATTTTTAATTTTCTTCATTTCATCATCATTTCTTTTTTGTAAATTATGATAATCAGATATTACCAATTTTAAATCTTTATCTAAAGCTTCTTTATCTTTTTTTAAAACAGAAACACTCTCTTCTAAAAGGTGAATTTTTTTTTTCAAGTTATCAGAGTTATCATCCTTTTCTTGATTTGATGCGTTATCAGCCATTTGATTTGATGCGTTATCAGTCATATTCTATTTTATATTTATAATAATATAATACAAAAAGATATAAAAACAAGATAGACGAAGAAAAAAAAATATAGTATAATAAAAAAATAAAATATAATTAATTATTATGGAATGCGGAATAGTAGGATTGCCCAATGTAGGGAAATCAACATTATTTAATGCTTTAATCAAGAAATACGCAGCAGAATCAGCTAATTATGCATTTTGTACAATTAATCCAAATATAGCAGAAGTAAAAGTTATAGATAAAAGATTAAAAGATATCTCCAATATAGCTAATTCTAAAAATATCATTTATGCAACTATCAAATTTGTTGATATTGCCGGACTTATTGAGGGAGCGTCAAAAGGAGAGGGCCTTGGTAATAAATTTTTGTCTAATATCAAAGAAGTAAATGGCATTATTCATGTACTTCGATGTTTTAATAACGAGGATATAAATCATTTTTATAACAGAATTGATCCAAAAAAAGATTTAGATATATTATTGCTTGAATTTCAATTAGCGGATTTAGAATATTTATATAAACAAAAAACGCAATATGAAAAACTGACACGAATAAAGAAGAGCGATGAAAATATAAATATACTAAACGCTATTAATAAGCAAATAGAACAGCTTGAAAATAGTAAAATATTAAAACTTGAAAATGTTTTTACTTTAAAAAGAAATTCAATTGATTACATCTCTTATAAAATATTAAATCTATTAACATCAAAACCAAATATGTATGTTTGCAATGTAGAAGAAAAAGATATTATTCACGGAAATCAATATACTGAGACAATTAAAAAGTTAGCAAAAGAAAACAATACAGAAATCTCAATTGTATCAGCTCATATTGAATCTGAAATATGTCAGATGGGTTCAGAAGAACAAAAAGAATTTTTACAAATGTTAAATTTAAAAGAACCTACCATGAATGATGTGATTCGAAAAGTTTATAATATGCTTAACTGTCAAACATTTTTTACAGCCGGACCTGAGGAGACAAGAGCTTGGACTATACAGAAAGATAGCACAGCAGTAACAGCCGCCGCGAAGATTCATACAGATATAGCAAAGCATTTTATCTGTGCTGAAGTATTAAACTATACGGATTTTATGATATATAAAAGTTTTGCTAAAGCAAAAGAAGTGGGAAAACTTAAAATAGTAGGAAAAGACTATATTGTGCAAGACGGTGATATAATAATTTTTAAACATAACGCAAAATAATGAAAACAATTACAGTTAAAAACTTAGGTAACACAAAGATATACCTACATAAATACCTCGCATCATTAAATCTAACTTCACCTTTTAAGTTGATAAAAAAAAGAGTGACCTATATAAATGACAAAAAAGCAAATACATCTTCGAAAGTAGCCGATCAAGACATAATTAAAATATATGCTAATATCGATATAGAAGAAAAACAAAATTTAAATGAAATATATAAAATTCCAATTATATATGAAGATGAGAACTTAATCGCAATAAATAAACCAAAAGGCATAGCGAGTCAAGGAGGAATGAATATCAAGATATCAATTGATAAGATTTTTCCTAAATATAAATTAGTTCATAGGCTTGATAAGGATACAGATGGAGTTATGCTATTGGCAAAAACTTTATATGCAGCACAAAGACTTACTGAGGCTTTTAAAGATCGTAAAATTTATAAATATTATGAACTTGAGGCTTTTTTCTTTCAACCTTTAAAGATAGAAAAAGGAGTAATCAATAACTCTCATGGCACCAGTAAATACAAAGTTATTAGTAAAACAGATAATATCTATCATATACATGTTCAACCAATCACAGGAAAAAAGCACCAAATTCGATTACATATCAACGCTTTAGGAGGGCATATATTAGGAGATAAGTTATATACTCCAGCCTCATCTCCATATCAAAGAATTCGTAAACTAAAGTTAAGATGCTATGAAATTTTAATTTTACAAAATGTTTTTTACTTATCACATAATCTTACAATTAATATAAAATAATGTAATATAATCCTTACGAAATGAAAAAACAACATATTTTTTTTATATATACAATTTTCAAAACTTTTTCCTTTACATATTTCTTTTTATGTTAAAATCTAATCAATAACAATTGCCAAAAGTAATGATAAATGCAAAACAAAAAGATGTATTGGTAATATTTGAAGAAATTTTATATAGAAATTTAAAAGATTGCTTAACTTATCAAATGATTTTTGAAATTGCAAATAGCGTATCAAATCATTGGCAAAAAAAACGTAATATACAATCATTACCAGATAAGTCCATTTTTAAATTAGCAGAGATAACTAGCGAAGTAATTAAACAACAATTAAAAGGTGAAGTTTTTTTTAAGTTTAATCATAAAAAAGTAACTCAAATATGTAATATATTATTTATCAGCAATGAGCTTGAAAAAATATGCTCAGACCAACCAATTATTATTCAGCAAGATTAGCTATTGACTTTGTGTATCATTTTAATTATAATGTTTAAAAAGCAACGCTATGAGTATCATATACTATCTCAAAGTATTTCAAATAGTTCTTTGTATATTAATCACAATTGGTATTTTGCTGCAATATACAAAATCAGATATATTATCTAATGCTTCAATAAATAAATCAAAAGAAGTGATCAATTATGATTTATTTGAAACAAATATTTCCAAATTTATCATTTTATGTATCAGTCTATTTGTCATCAATAGCCTTGCGATTAATAATCTATCAAATCATTATAAATCAAATCAAAACTTATTAAATATAAAATATAATACAACATTAAAGGCAGATGATTCTGCAGAGGCAGCAAAGGAAGAAACAAAAACAGAAGAAAATGTAATAACTATTCCTGAAGCAAAAGAAGAGCCTATTTCTACAGAACCTCCCAATACACCTCCTCCCACTCTAGCGCCATTAGACAACAGCAGCGATGTAATAACTATTCCTGAAGCAAAAGAAGAGCCTATTTCTACAGAACCTCTCAATACACCTCCTCCCACTCTAGCGCCATTAGACAACAGCAGCGATGTAATAACTATTCCTGAAGCAAAAGAAGAGCCTATTTCTACAGAACCTCTCAATACACCTCCTTCCACTCTAGCGCCATTAGACAACAGCAGCGATGTAATAACTATTCCTGAAGCAAAAGAAGAGCCTATTTCTACAGAACCTCTCAATACACCTCCTTCCACTCTAGCGCCATTAGATAACAGCAGCGATGTAATAACTATTCCTGAAGCAAAAGAAGAGCCTATTTCTACAGAACCTCTCAATACACCTCCTTCCACTCTAGCGCCATTAGACAACAGCAGCGATGACCAAAGCAAAAAAAAATAGGATATCTCAACAATATTTGATAAAGATAGCCAACGAAGAAAATATTATATTTTCCACGGATACAATTTATGGATTAGGAGGTAGCGCTTATTCTGAAAAAGCCTGTTCTCAAATTTTTAAAATAAAAAATCGCCCAAAAGATAATCCTTTAATCATTCATGTAGGCTCAATAAAGCAGTTAAATGAATTTGCGGTATTATCAAAAAATGATGTAATACTCATTAATAGATTTTGGCCAGGACCATTGACTTTACTTTTACAATTAAAGCGAGAGCATCCTTTAACAAAGATTATACTTACAAATAACAATAAAGTAGCAGTCAGAATGCCATCTTTTAACTTGCAGCTATTTAATCACTCTCCCCTAGCCGCACCAAGTGCAAACATTTCAGGATATATATCTCCCTCACGACATAATCACGTATTGCCATTTTCATTAAATAAAAAAATTGATTTATTTCCTATATACACAAATAAAAATAGATCGATTGAGTCAACAATTTTTGATTCTCAAGAAAATCAAATTTTAAGAGAAGGCCCGATTCAACAGAAAGATATTGAGAAAGCTCTAAATCAAAAAACATTTCTTGTAAGTGAAAATCAAGAGACAATTGTACCAGGCATGAGATACAAGCATTATTCTCCTAATGTAAAAGTAATTTCTGACTTAAAGGAAACTAAAGGTATATTATATATAATAGGCAAGATAAATGTAAACGTTAAAGGAGATAAAGCAATCTATTTAAAAAAAAAATTTGAAAAAAACTTTTACTTATACTTGCATAAAGCTGAAGCATTAGCGAAAAAACATAATTCATATATAAATATTCAATATAATAAGCATATAAACTATTCTGTATTACATAAAATCAATAAGATATTAAAATACTAAAAAGCACATGTAAATTTTATTATATAGAAATTATTAAAAATAAATTTTAAGTTGAAGAAAATTGGTGAATAATTGAATTTAGAAAATATATAATAAATAATATGATATACAAAAAATTTTTATTAGTATCATCGGTAATGCTTTCAGCATCATCTGACTCAGATATTTCTTATAAGAACCTAGTAAGTAATCAAGTAGAGAAAATATTAAATAGTGAAGAAATGCACAAAGCTTTAGAAATCTTTGACGTTATACACAAATACGATAACCAATGTTCTTATAGTAATATAGGATTTTCTCCTTTAGATTGGCAGTATTCAGAGAGGGGTCAGATTTGTCCAAGATCTTTTTTTGATTATGATTACTTCCTTTGTCAAGGCAAACTAATAGGAAAGAGTTCAGGTATAGATGTAATATTTGATGTAAAGGAAGCAGCTATCGATACAACTTCTGTCTATTATCACATGTATACTCCTAGTATGTTTTGGACACCCAAATGCCCATCACTAGACAGTTACAACTTCGTATCATACAATAGAAAAATGGATGGAAAAAGCGACTATAATGCATTAGGGTATCAAAATACTCAATATATAAAACATATATCCTGCAAATTTATTCAATCTAATCCACATACTGCAATCTACTATGAAGACGACAAGGCAATTAAAGGAACCGTCAACGACGTACATCCATTAATTGACACTATTGTATATCGTTATTTTATTCATATACAGTTAAAAGACAATATTGGCCTACTAAGCAATGTATCTTTTACATGGGTTTTTGATGAAGAAGATAAAAGATTTTATGGATTTACGGATCTAGACGCTAGAATTATATGGAATCTCGCATTGCAAGAAAAGAAAGCTTTAATTGAATCTCAAATGGCAGCAAATACAAATACAACATTGAGTGGAATACATATTGAAAGCTTAAAAAATAATCCATTCTATGTATATTATCCAAACTTTAAGTCAGCGAACAAACCAGTAAGATCCTTTTTATTAACTAGTTTAGTAGATTCCATACCTTCTATTTTTGTTAACAACAAGATATTAATTGCGCCATTTGATGCCTATACTCAACCAAGAGCTCGTGTAAATACGCCTTGGTTAAATATTCAAGATCCATTTTACAACATTAAAGAAGCAGATGTGCCTAATTATTTATTGCCTATCAAGGTCAATAATACTTTAACCGAACCTCTAACAGGAGAAACTTTATAACACAGGTAACAATATGAAAAAATTAACTTTACTTTTTAGTCTACTAATGACTAATACAATAGATAAACTATCTCCAGTAATCAAGCCAGAAATACCTACATATGAAGTAGTATCAAGTTTAAACAATGTCGTTCCTTATATTCAACTAGCAATGGACAGAGTAAAACAATGCGCGGCAAACGGAATAGTACTACCTCATACCGAGGAAATCATCTCGCCTAGCCAAAACGACCCTTATGTAAAATTTTTAATAATTACACCGGACCTTACAATTACACTTCGATTTAAAGATAGAGTTGATTACTATCTGTCATATGATAGTGGTTATTCATTTAAGGGTAACATAAATCTTGAATATACAACAACCAAACCCGTTTACTTTTTAAGATATCAGAGTCATAAGAAGCTTTATGCAAATGCAAAATGTCACTATTGGCTAATGGGTGGACAGATTGTATGGATACCAGTATGCGTTCCTTCTAACATCAATCCAGAAGAAGTAACATCAGATCATTTAGATAATAAAACCCTTAACCCTCCAAGCACTTTTATAATAAATGATTTTAAAGCATATTCATCAATTGGTCAAAATATATTAAATAACGAGTTAAGCTTTGATCCTCAAGATGACTCTGTTTATAAAAAACCTCCTGTAGTTAATGCATTTTTCTTAAATAACACTGGTACTGCAGAGAAATATAAAGCTAGATATAACTCATATGCAGAAGTTCCAAACTCTATAATTTATAATGCAGAAAATTTAAATAATATTTACAAGAAATATACAATAAAATGGATGCCAGCGGCAAATCGAATTATCTTCAAAACAAGTTCAACCGATCCTTATGCAAACTCAAGATTAAGTTTTCATAAAGCAAATTACGATACATTTTATAATCAAAAATTGGACGGGACTGTTACTACATTTCCTTTAGCAGCTTGGATGCCTGTTGGGTATATACAGCCTGCACATGGAGAACAATATATAGCGTGGAATTATATCAAAAATGAAAATTATACAGATCACTTTCATTGCTGGAATCCTGTATATATCGATGATTATGTTGACTATCTCAATGGAAGAGGAAGTCTTTGATGATACACTAGTATAATCAATTGACAATAATGATTCAAGTTCTTTAAGCACTCGAAGTTCTTCAACTGCTACCACTCCACCTACGTTTAGACCTCCATTTTCATTTCCAGGTGGTTTCTTCTGAACTCCATAATAAAATTTTATTACTTATGTGAATTATTATAAATATGCATAATAATAACAGGCGATTTGCCTATCTTAGCAGAGAAGAATGTTTTGACACTACTCTTAATTTTATCTTCCAATTCAGATTTAGATAAACTATAATCAGCTTGAAAGACATATTTTAAATCTTCAGAAAGTTTGTGTTTCAAGACCAATAACATATTAAAGTCAGTCTGAATATCCAAAATTCCATAGGTGTATAGTTGAAGATTTTTTAATACTTTAAAGTTCTCATGAGCGATAAATAAAGATATTACTCCAAAGCTACTTAATGATTTTCTATAAGAGAATACTTTTGAGTCTAAGTCAACTAATCTTTTCCCGTCTAAAACATTTACACCTGAAGTCACAGATCCAATCACTTTATAATAATCGGGCTTCATAAGTAAAACGTCTCCATTATTAATAGCAATAGAATGTTTTACTCCTAATGATTTAGCCAAACTTGCTTGTTTAAACACATGATAAGTTTCTCCATGAACAGGAACGACACAATTAGGTTTAACTACTTCATACATACTTTTCAACTCATCAATATTAGGATGACCAGAAACATGAACAAAATAGTCCAAAGAGGTACGAATGTTAATTTTCTTACGCACTAATTTATCAAGCAAGGTAAAGACTTTTTTTTCATTTCCTGGAATATTTTTTGATGAAAAGATAACATTGTCTCCTGAAGATAATTTAATATTACTTTTTCCTAGTATAATCTTAGTCAAAGCGGCAGAAGGCTCGCCTTGACAACCGGTACATATAACCATTAACTTATCACGAGGAACGCTTTCAAGATCGGCATCTTCAATAATAATATCCCCTACTTCAACATCATAACCGGTTTGATTAGCTGCGAGAATCATTCGAAACATACTTCTTCCTGCAAAAAGCACTTTTTTATTTAATTTACGCGCTATAAAAACCAATGATTTAAGGCGAGCAAAATTAGATGCAAATGTTGTGACTACAACCATGTTTTTCATTTTAGAAATCATCTCTAATAAGGATTTTTGCACCTCTCCTTCTGAGCCTGAATGCCCTTTAGAAAATACATTAGTAGAGTCGCACATCATAGCTTGCACTCCATATTCACTCATTTCCTTTAATTTTTTAGTATCGTACATATGACCAACAACAGGGTCTGGGTCATACTTCCAATCTCCTGTATGAAACAAGATACCATGAGGCCCATAAATAGCTAATCCATACATATCCAAACAAGAATGAGTCAGTGGAACTAGTTCAATAGAAAATGGTTTAAATATATGTTTTTTATCTGGATGTAAGATTTCAATATTTACAGAAGTACTATTTTCTTGCATTTTATTATGAATAAAATTTGCAGTAAACTGACTGGTATATAATTTTATTTTTAAAAATTTCCATAGATATTGAATTGCTCCAATATGATCTTCATGAGCATGAGTAATAAATATACCAATTATTCGGTGTTTATTTTCTATCAAAAAGTCTATTTTTGGAACTCCTATTTCAACTCCATGCTCTTGAAAGAACCCGCTTCCAAAGTCCACTACTAGTATTTTTCCTTTATAGCAATAAAGATATAAGTTAATTCCAATTTGATTACACCCTCCTAAAGGTATAAATAATACATCTTCTTGGTGATCGTCTAAGTTAAATATCTTTTTAGTATTTACTTTCTTTTCTTTTATGTTCATTTTTTTATTTTATATTTATTTTTTACCACATATGGCGGAAAAGAAGGGATTCGAACCCTCGATACTTTCGTAACACGCTTTCCAGGCGTGCGCCTTAAACCGCTCGGCCACTTTTCCATATGGTATTTTATATTGTATTATAATTTTATATATAAAGCAATAAAAAAAATTGATCTTTAAGTATTTTTATATTAAAATCAGAAATCAATATTAAATATCATGAAAATTAAAAATTTAAACTTTTTTTACAAGAAGAAGCATGTATTAAATAATATATCTTTTGACATAAAACCAAATAGTATTAATTTATTAATAGGCCCAAATGGCGCGGGTAAATCAACTTTGTTAAATATCATAGCCACAAATCAATCAAAAAGCATTCATATGGATAAGAACGCTACAATTTCATTTTTACCACAAAAAATCAAATCCAACATTTTTGTTCCGATCACAACAAACGATATTTTAGAGCTAGATAATAAAAGCGCAAATGGACATAGATTAAAAATCTTAAAATTAATCAATTTAGCAGAGATTAAGCACACTCAAATATCAGAGCTATCTGAAGGAAATAGAAAGAAAGTATTTCTAGCAAAAGTATTATTAAGCGAAGCATCTTATATTATTTTAGATGAGCCTACAGCAAATTTAGATGTATCCAGTCAAAAGCTTTTTTATGAGATATTAAATGAAATCAAAAAACAAGAAAATAGATCAATAATCTTTTCATCAAATGAGCTTCATACAATTCACTCTGACGTTGATCAAGTATTATGTTTAAATAAAAAAATGCATCATGAACATATAATAAAACCAAAAGAATCAAATAATTATTCAATCTATCTTCATCAACATTAACTATTTGAATGAGTGATAATAAGGAGGTATGATTATAATAATATATCAATTTAATATTGTAAACATTACTTCGCTATTTATATAAAAATCAATAAATTCAGATAAGGATTATAAAGAATTACCTTCGTCACATGACGTCGTAGAATTTCACAAATTCTAACAAGAAAATTAAATGCTTAACATATTTATCAAAACATCAGTCATAAAAACCATTCAAATAATAATATTCCATATAATTGACATAGAAAATTTTTAACATGGTATTACAAGTTTATAATACCTATGTTAGATATCATATAGAGCAATGGAAAAACGTTTAACTCTCCTTATATTTCCATTATTCTCTATGATGAATAACAAAATGATAACTGATATCAGCCAATATACTCAAAGGTTTCAATACGATACACAAAAGCGACAACTTGCGGCAAATCAAAAAGAAGAATTAAAATTCTTTGATTTTAAAAACATACCTTTAAATTTAAATATTAATTTACAAGAAAACTCAAACCCTATTCAATTATATAATACAGAAAATATAATATTTAATAACATCACATTATATTCAAATGCAAAATTATACAATCAATCATCATATTTAGAATTTAAACAAATAAATCTAAATGAATTTAATTTAGAACTCAACAAAGTTAATTTAAAATGCTTTAAAAGCCAAAATGGTAACCTAAAAATTGAAAACAGTTATTTTACTGACACTATAAACCTAGAGACATCAAATAAAATTGAAATTAGTCATTGTAACAATGACTCAACTACAAAATCAAAATACCAATTCACAGACATAAAAGAAACATTAATTATCAATTTTACTTTTTTTATCTTATGATGTATCACAAATAGTGAATCAACCTAATATATTATTTTATTATGTATAATTTATTGTAAATAAACAATGAAAAAATTATATAATACATCAAAAAGAAATAAAAAATTTATTAATTTAATAATACAGAATTATAATATACATGTCATAGATTCTATAAATAATGAAAAAGCGTTTAATTTTCTTTCTATTTTCGTTATTTTCTATGATTGATGAGAATCAAGAAGAAACAATCTCTAAGAAAAGCAGCAATAATGATCTTATAAGTAATAATTCATTTGATGATAATATCACATGTATTAGAAGGAGAGCTAGCAATGATCTTATGAGTAATGATTCATTTATGACGGGTGTTAGAAGTATTAGTCATATTCCTCCATTTAAAAGTGACAATACTTTGCTAGCATTAAACAAGAATGATATTAGCGCTATAGACCGTCAATATGAAGTCAGTGTAACAACACCCCCTAATATGGAATATGATGATGATAATCAAACATCAAGGAGTTGTAAAAAGAAAACTATAGTGGTCAATAATGATAGCGATAAAAATAGCGATATTAAAATAATAAGTGAGCAAATGAGATACTCATATACTAATACAGGAAGAGCAATAAACACTACTCCAGAATATAAGGTAAGAGTAAACGACTCTGCGCCAAGAGTAAACGACTCTGCGCCAAGAGTAAACGACTCTGCGCCAAGAGTAAACGACTCTGAACCAAGAGTAAATGACTCTGTGCCAAGAGTAAACGACTCTGAACCAAGAGTAAATGACTCTGTGCCAAGAGTAAATGAGATGGAGCAAGGCAGTCAAAATAACGAGGTAAATCTTTTAGAGAATTCGCAAGATGTCATTTTAACAAAATTAACAAAAAATCATAAGGATAGCGATAAAAATAGCAAAACAACTAATATAGATGAATATCAATATGATATGATGACCTATCAACATAAGATACAGAAAGTTTGCTTTAATTTTTCTGCATATAACAACCTTAAAGACCCTAAAGCAGAAATAGCGTTTTATCATCCTGATATAAATATTTTATTCAATTATGATTTCAAGGGACTTGAGCAAAAATGCTTCATATTATCTGGAGATGGTTTTATAAATATCACAAAAAAAATAATATTAAATATCGGTCTATTAACAAACTTTGATAGAAGAAACTTAATAAAGGCAAATATCGAATTTACTAATATAAAATATTTAGACAAGATTACTGGAGGAATAATATTCTATCCCAAGGAAAAGTTTAATATATCTAAGAGCATTAATATAATTATGCATAAATATCTGTCTATTTACTCTTTTTCAATTTATAGTCAAATAGGATTATGGTGTACGCAACCGGTATTAAAAATCGAGACTACTTTAATGAAATATAAAAAAATATGCATAAGTTTTTCTTACCTTTTTGCTTATGATTGGAAAAATATTCAGTTTACCAATATACCTCGAATATTATTTTATTTCGTCAATTAAATTAAATGATTGACTTTAAAAAATAACATATTAGAATCAAAGTAAAGCAATAATTCTCATGAATAAAAACATCAACATTATAGAACAAAACCAAATTCCTATTATTTTACATAAAGACTCAAAAGCGGCAATGAATACAGTTGTGATAGGGTTTAAAATAGGATCCAGACACGAGTTACCTGAAGAAAATGGCTTATCTCATTTTCTAGAGCATATGGCATTTAAAGGAACTAAGACAAGAAAAGCAGCAGATATATCAAAAGAAATTGAATATTTTGGAGGAATTCCTAACGCCTGCACAAGTCACGAATTTACTATGTATTATATTTCAGCATTGCCAGAACACACAAAAAAAGTAATCAATATTTTAACTGATATTTTAGAAAATTCGACCTATGACTTAGATGAGATCAAACTTGAAAGAGAAGTAATTTTACAAGAAATTAAGTTATACGAAGATCAGCCATTTGATGTTGCACAGGAGGACCTATATAAAAATATTTTTAAAGATTATAGTTTAGCGAGACCTATATTAGGAACTAAAAAGACTATAGAAAAATTTAACACAAAAACATTTCAAGATTTCGTAAGAAAGCATTATACAAAAGAAAATATGGTTATCTCTGTTTATGGAAGTTTTGATCAAGAGGAAGTTTTACATAATTTTCAAAATTATACAAAAAATGCACAATCTGGAGAAGAATCCAAATTAGATAATATACAAAATACATATTCTCACATAAATTATATTGATAGAGATTTTGTACAAAATTCAATTATTCTATCATACTTAGCAAATGGATATGATGATATTACATCAAGTATGAAACAAAAACTTTTTTCAATATTGATGGGTAGCGGAATGTCATCAAGATTATTTTTAAATGTAAGAGAGAAAAAGGGATTAACTTATGGAATTTTTTCTTCAACGAGTGAATATAGATCAGTTGGATTATTTAATATTTATTCTTCTACTGAAAATAATAAAATGACAAAACTATATCAAGGGATTCAAGAAGAAATAGTAAAATTTCAAAATGAAGTTACAATAAGTCAAAAAGAGTTAGAAAAAGCAAAAAATCTGCTAAAATCTTATATAGTTTTATCAAATAACAATATATCATGTAAAGCAAGTAAAAATCTGATATCTTATATTAATCGTAAGAAAATTTTAGAAGAAAAAGAGATATTTAAGTTAATAGATAAGATTACGACAAAAGATATTACAGAGACGGGCAAAAGTATACTTAAGCAGAGACCAAATATAGTAGTAGTTGGAAAAGATGCGACAAAGCTTAAATTAACAACTGAGACAGAAATAAATAAATAAATATTGCATTAAAAAGAAAAAAGAATTATAATAATAAAAAAAATGATTTTTTATGAAAAAATACTTTTTACTATTTGCAATACTATTCAGTAAAGAAGATAAAGAAAATATATTACTTATATTAGACAAAGATTTATCAAAAAAAGACGTAGAGATATATAACTATAAGACGGACGACCTAAGAAATCAATTTTATTTATATATTACATTTAAAGAAAATACAATTTTGAATATAGGAATTTCTCATGAAAGAATGATAGGTTTTGCATATTCAAGAACACCATTCAATAACGAAGCATATTCAAGAACATCATTAAATAAGGAAAAGCTAGAACAAGCCCTCGCATCAAGGCTATTTTGTACAAGACAAAAGATTGAACTTCAATCGATAATAGATAGTGCACCTAAAGAAAATAAATTCAATTTTAATTCACATGAAATTGATGATATCAAACGATATACTAGAAATTGTCATTATAATATACTATCGATATATGGAAACTTTGATGAAGAAAAAGTAAAAAATATCGTATCTAAACGCTATAACATAATACCAGAGTATTCTATACCAAAGGAAAAAAGCAAATCTTCAATCCATCACTTGAAAGATTGTTCACAAATCATAATCAATTTAGATTACAATGAAGCATTGACCTACAATTACAATGAAGTATTGGTCTACAAAAATATTTTAGCCGTCATGCTATATCAGCATTTCTTGCAAAATACAGATATTATTCCTAAGCCAAAAGAGTCAAAATTTACATTTATAAATGAAAACTTTGAATTTTTAATGAAGATAAATCAAACAGGTGATGCAAATACGATAAAGCAAAAAATAGAAAGCTTAATAGCGACAGACGAATTTCTAGCAGCTTTAAACTTGCATATAAAACAACTAATAATGAAGCATGATTCTAGAAATTCCGAGAGATCTGCGGAAAATAATTTAAAAAAATATTTAATTTATGGAAAAGATGCGGCACAGCTTAAATTAACAACTTAGACAGAAATAAACAAATAAATATTGCATTTTTTAAAAAAAGAATTATGATAATAAAAAAAATGATTTTTTATGAAAAAATACTTTTTACTATTTGCAATACTATTCAGTAAAGAAGATAAAGAAAATATATTACTTATATTAGACAAAGATTTATCAAAAAAAGACGTAGAGATATATAGCTATAAGACGAACGATCTAAGAAATCAATTTTATTTATATATTACATTTAAAGAAAATACAATTTTCGATATAAGAATTTCTCATGGAAAAAATACAAATCGCAATAATAATATATACTCAATAACATTAAATAGTAAAGAGCTAGAAGAATACCTCGCATCAATAGTATCTTATAAAAGACAAAATATTCAATTTGAATCGATACTACATAACTTCAATTTTAATTTACATGAACTTGAAGATATCAAACGACATAGTCCAAATCTTCATTATAATATACTATCGGTATATGGAAATTTTGATGAAGTAAAAGTAAAAAAGATTATATCTAAACAATATAACATAGTACCAGAGTATTTTATACCAAAGAAAAAAAACAAATCTTCAATCACTCACTCGGAATATTATTCACAAATCATAATGAATTTAGATTACTTCAATGAATCATTGATCTACAAAAATATTTTAGGCGTCATGCTATATAACCATTTATCTCAAAATACAGATATTATTCCTAAACAAGAAGAGTCAAAATTTACATTGATAAATGAAAGCTTTGAATTTTCAATGAAGATAAATCAAACAGGTGATGCAAATGAGATAAAGGAAAAAATAGAAAGCTTAATAGCGTCAAACAAATTTCTAACAGAGGTAAACTTTAATATAGCAAAACAAATGATACAAAAGCATACTAGATCTTCTAAGAGATCGGCGGAAAATAATTTAAAAAAATATTTAATTTATGGAAAAGAAAAAGATATAAATATAGATAATGTAACATTTAGTAATTTCATACAGAGGCTAGAGAAAAACCTTAAACCTTAAACTTTGCATTTAAAAAAAATAAACCTTTACCGGAGATAGTAGGAATTTTATTTGATCGAGATTTAGATTTTAAAATTTGAATCAACTCACTTAAAAGTATTTTTTTATCTCCAATCATAATCAATGCGCTCACAATAATACGAATCATATTATGCAAGAAACCATCTCCAGAAATAATAATATCTATCACCTGATTTTCTTTGTAGGAGATATGATTATTATAAGAAATAGAAATATCATGTATAGTACGAATGGAAGATTTAGCTTGACATTGAGAAGAACGAAAAGCATTAAAATCATGAGTACCGAGAAATATTTTCGAAGCCTCTATCATCAGATTAATATCTAATAGATGAGGAAAATGAAAAGATATATTTTTACATAAGGCGGAAGGAGTTTTGCTATTATAGATACGATATAGATATTTACGTTGAATACAATCACGACGAACAGAAAATTGAAGATTTACTTTTTTAATATCTTTAAAGACAATGTTATATGATTTTAAAAGGAAATTTGCATATTTAATAAAACTCCAATCTAGGTCTTTATCTATTTTAAATGAGATATAATGGCAAAAAGCGGAAACATCTTTATCAAGACGCCCGACGGATATAATACTGATTTGTTTTTTAAAAATTTTTTCTAAAATATTTTCTATCAAATCTTGTAAGGTATTTTTATGAGGTTGGCTTTGCCAGCCAGAGTAACCCAAGCCACTAAATTCGTAGGAAATAAGATATCGATAAAAAATCATATAGCAATATTATTGCAAAAATAAATAAAAGTCAATTGCGTATTAATTATAAATAACCAAGAAGCAAGATAGATAAAAAGCAAACATTCTATCATTAGTAAAACCAGAATAGCTGAAAGTTTAATCATATGAAAAAGATTAAAGACAGGATTCCATAACATATTAAAAATAAACTGAAGTATAAAAATTAAGTGGAAAGTATTATATGTTTTAATTATAAAGCAATACTAATAGTTATGAAATTTATATTATAAATAAAAATAGAAAAATATGTGATAGTGATGTTTAAATAAGATATCGATAAAAAATCATATAATAATATCTACTAATTATTAATAACCATGTAGTAAGATAGATAAAAAGCAAACATGAGCCATATATAATATGGAATCAATAAGAGAGTAGCTTTGTTGACTACAGAGTACTGCTTTTTTGGACCGCGCTCAAAGTAAGGAGCGAAAATAATAAAAGTCAAAGAGACTATCATTAGTAAAATCAAAATAGCTGCAAGTTCAATCATATGCAAAAGACTAAAGACAGGATTCCATAACAGATTTAAAATAAACTGAAATATAAAAAATATTTTTCTATACTGTAAACCTTTTTGTGAAAAGAGATAATATGCATATATAGCCATACAGAAATAAAGTATAGGCCAGACAATACCAAAAACATACCCCGGAGGAGTAAGTGGAGATTGTATTAGAGATTTATACCAAACAGATTCAACATCCATAAATCTTCCTAGCAACATAGGCATAAAAAAAAAGACTAAAATATATTTTATCATTGTATTAAGTGGAGAGTGTTATATGTTTTAATTATAAAGCAACACTAATAGTTATGAAATTTATATTACAAATAAAAGCAAAAAAGTATGTAATAGTGATTTTTTAATATCATTTTACTTTACTGCATTTTATGATTAAAATAAATAAAAAAACCTTATCAATGAAAAAAGTTTTAATTATCGGAGGAGGGCCTATTGGAATCTTTGCATCTTGGGCCTGCGGAATGTATCAAATGAGTCCAATTATTATTGATTCTCTAAACAAATTAGGAGGTCAGTGCTCGGAGCTATATCCTGATAAATATATATACGATATTCCAGCGATCAAAAAACTGACAGGACGAGAATTAATTAATAATTTAATTGATCAATCTAATCAATTTTCAAAGAAAGTAATTTTAAATTCAAAGGTAACTCAAATCAAAAAGATAGATAAAGAATTTCAAGTAACTTATATTTGTGACAATCAATTGCATCATCTTGTAGTATCGGGGATTATTATTGCTGCAGGAAGAGGATCATTTGATTTTAAAAAAGCAGAATTTAATAATGCTAATTTATGCGAAGGTAAAAGTTTATTTTATTCCGTGAAAGACAAAAACATATTTAAAAATAAAATTGTTACCATTAATGGAGGTGGAGATTCTGCAGCGGACTATGCTGAACAAATTTCATACATTGCAAAAAAAGTATATTTAGTACATAGAAGAAATAATTTTCGTTGCAGCGATCTAATGATCAACAAATTACGCAAGATTGCTAATTTAGAAATTATCACTCCTACAACTATAACAAATATCGATCATAAAGAGGGATATATCACAAAAATTCATTTATCTAATAATAAATCTTTAGAATCTAATTTTTTGTTATGTTTTTATGGCTTACATACAAATATGACCAATATCTTAAATTGGAATTTAAATATTGAAAAAGATAAAATTATAGTTAATGAGAACTATGCTACAAATATTGATGGTATATACGCCGTTTCTGATATTGCAAATAAAAAAGGAGATATTATTGATAAAAAATTGATTTTACATGGTTTTGCAGAAGCATATACAGCAGTTTATGCTTTATCAAAATTTTTAAATATGCAAATCAAATTACATTATAGCACTTCTTCAATACTGGCGAATTAATATATATGATATAATTTAATATAAGTTTAAAGTTTTATCTCTGTTCTTCGCGCAATCTATTTAGATAGAGCGTTATAAAAAAAGCAAAATAAAATTTGTAGTAAAATAATAATTAATGTTGCAGTAAAATAATAATTAATGTATAATATTATTAAACAAGATAAAATGATGGAAAATAGACAATCATTATTTCAAACAATAGGAGAATTATATATTGTATATCTTCAAAGCAAAAAATTTCTCTCAGAAGACAATCTTCGCTCAGAAAACAATCTTAGTGGCCTAATGAATAGCTTAAAAAACGATCATGAGAAGTTAAAAAATATTTTCGAGGATCTCACACGGCTTAAAAAATATGAGAATAATCCTAGGGGCCTCTTAGAGTTAAGTCATACATACTATACGCTCTCGTCTCTAAATCTAATGCTCAAGTACGTTAAAAACAACAATGAGCGGAAAAAGCTTAACAGCCCATCAAAGGGCGCATGCCTAAAACATGTTAATTATAAGACTGAGAAAATAACAAATGCAACAGATGGCGGAGAAGCAAATTATAAGCAGCTTTTGGCTGAGTCTATGAAAGATCAAATTAAACGTATAAAAGATTTAGAAACTAGTAATTCTAATCATGATGAGAATATAATTTCTGATTCGCTAAAAAAATTATCATCGGAGTTAAATAAGTTACCCGCTCATAGTATCATATGCTCGGAATTCCTGAGCTCATTATACTCAATCGGAGGAATTGATAGAAACCACGCCATAACTCAGAAACTAGAGAAGAAATTAGATAATCAACAATTTAAAGCAATATATATTAAGATAGGACAAGCATTATTCAAGAAAGACAATAATACAGTTACAGATGGGGTAAATAATTATTTAAAGGATTACACGAAATTACACGAAGAAATTCAAGCAGAAGATGAGAAAGAACAAGATAAAATTATGAAAACATTATATCAAATAATAGGAGAGTTATATATTGTATATATTCAAAGCAAAAATCTTCTCTCAGAAAAAAATCTAGTAATAGAAAATGGGGACTTAAAAAGCGATTATGAACAGTTAGAATATATTTTCAACAATCTCGCACTGCTTCAACAATGTCAGGATTATCCTGGGGCCCTCTTAAGGTTAAGTAATACATACTATAGGCTCTCGTCTACAAATCTAATGTTCAAGTACGTTGAAGACCACAATGAGCGGGTAGGGCTGCTTAAAGACGAGGGGGGATACCTAAACCATGTTAATTCTAAGACTGATAAAATAACAAATGCAACAAATCGCGGAGACGCAAATTATAACCAGATTTTGGCTGAGTCTATCGAACAGCACATTAACCGAACCAAGTTAGAAAATATAAATAATTCTTGTCATCATGAGATTATAATGGAGTTTCCTTGGCTAAAACAATTAGCATCGAAGTTAGATAATGCCGTTGATAGTAATGCATCTGATAGTAACATATCCTCGAAATTCATAAACTCATTACACTCAATGGGAATTGCAAAATACCACGACATAACTCAGGGACTAGTGAAGAAATTAGATAATCAACAATTTAAAGAAATATATATTAACATAGGACAAGCATTATTCAAGAAAGACAATGGTAAAGTTATAGCTGGGGTAAATAATTATTTAGAGAATTACGGGAAATTACACGAAGAAATTAAAGCAGCATATGAGAAAGGCCTAAATGACGAAAACAGAGACGAAGGAACTAACGTGATGAATATAAATGACAACAAAGAAACAAAGAAAAAAGCAAATGATCCAACTATTTATATCGTCTCTGCTGTTATTGGACTTTTAATAATCTGTGGTAGTGCCATCTTAATGAAACAGAATGCAGGAGACGTTAATAAAAATAATGATGGTGATACATTTATACAAGAAGATTCTGATATTTAAATTCATATAATGACAAACATTACAACGCAAATAATTAATATATAATTATATAAATCAAACATATTATTATGCCAACTCTAGGAACTATAAAATTATTTCAAAAAATAGGAGAATTATATAAATCACACTTGTAATAAAGTAATAATTAATGTATAATATTATTAAACAAAACATATTATTATGCCAACTCTAGGAACTACAAAATTATTTCAAACAATAGGAGAATTATATATTGTATATCTTCAAAGCAAAAAATTTCTCTCAGAAGAAACTCTATTAACAAATCATCACATAATGAATAGAGTAAAAAGAGATCATGACAAGTTAGAAAATATTTTCGAAGATCTCACACGGCTTCAAGAATATCATCCTGCGGACCTCTTAAGGTTAGGTAATTCATACTATTCTGCCTTATGTCTAGATATAACTTTAAAAAACACTAAAAATGTAACTAGTGAGAATTGTCAAGAGAATGAACGTTATAAAAAGACATTTAGCATATTTAACGACACGCCGATGCTAGAACATGTTAATTATAAGACTGAGAAAATAATAAATAATAAAATAAATTATAAAAAGTTTTTGAATGAGTGTATGAAAAATAACATTAACCATATAAAAGATTCAGACACTGAAAATAATTCTACTCATGATATAATTTATTATGATTGGATAGCATTATCATCGGCATTAGAGGATGAATTCCGAGACTCTCTACTAGCACTATCATTCAAGGACGCATTAAGCTCATTGGGACTTGATGTATCCAGCGACATAACTCGGGAACTTGGGAGTAAATTATGCAATCAAGACCTTAAAAAAACATGTATTCATATAGGAAAAGGATTATTCCATAAAAACAAGCCTACAGATATGTTGTCTGGTTATGTGTCTGATTTGCAATCATTGCAAAACGACATTGAATTAGACTACAACACCGAACCATCTTTCGACGAATACTCACACGAGCATTTTCCTCAAAACACCTAGATATGAAAATAAAATTACATTATAGTACATCTGCGGTACTCGCCAACTGATAACATATAAGATATTTATTGTTATTTTCTCCTTACAACTGTTGACTTAAAAAAAATAAGTATGATAATAAGATCAATTAAATTAAAAATTTTAAATATGTTAGATTTAAATAAAGAAGTTAATTCAGCGCCAAATGAGTTTAAAGAATTACTTATGAAAACAAAAAATATATTTTATAGTATGTTTTTATTTTTTGCAGCGACTAATATCTTAAACTTGATGACATCATTTTATGCACTAACGGTTTTAGATAAAGCCGTAGGAAAACAAAGTATAGAGACATTGTACGGATTAGTTACGATATATATGTTTATATATTTCATAATGCATCTAATTCAAGTATGTCGATCTTTTGTTTTATCAAAGACCGGTGAGTGGCTCGAAAATCAGATTAGTGAAATATTATTTCGAAACTCAATTGAATCAATTTCAAAAAGACAGTATACCAATACAACAAGAATGCTTCATGACTTTATGGTAATAAGAAGATTTATGACAGGTAACGCAATTACAAATATATTTGATGCACCCTTCTCTCCTTTATATCTATTAGTCGTTTTCTTATTAAATACTAAAATTGGAATTTTAGCAATTATGGCTATGGTAGCATCAGTGTTTTTTGGATTCTTTAATACCTATATAACTTATCAAAATGCGGTTGACGCTCAAACTCATAGAAATGAATCTCAAGAAAAAAGCCAAATTGCGGATAGAAACAAGGAAGCGATATATGTAATGGGAATGTCAAACAATGTGGTAGAAGACTGGAGAATAAGCCATAAAAAATATATGGAAAATAATTTAATATCAAGCTTTCGTGGAATCTTGATGTCACAGTTTATGTCGTTCTTCAGACAAGGAGTGGTGCAAGTATATGTAACCTTTTTAGGAGCCTATACAGTTATTACACAAGGCGTAGGAGGAGCGTTTACAACTGGAGGAATGATTACATCATCTATATTGGTTGGAAAAGCATTAAAACCTTTTGATTCATTTATACAAACATATGATGAAGTCAACAATGTTCGTAACTCTTATACCGCAATCAATATGTCATTTTTTGCTATTATTGAAAAACGCACAGTGTCTCTTGAAAACGTATCCGGAACTATAGATATAGAAGATGTGCATTTTGAAATTAACTTAAATGAAAATAATCCAATAGCGGCCTTATTTGGTGGCCAGGTTCAGCCTAAGAAAATTTTAAATGGAATTAGTATGCATATCAAAAAGGGAGAAATAATAGCAATTTTAGGAGCAAGCGCCGCTGGAAAGACGACTCTTGCAAAACTAATTGTAGGATTATGGCAACCAAGCAAAGGATGTGTCACTCTTGATGGATTTAATACTGCCACTTGGAAACGTGAGGATTTTGGAAAGCATGTTGGATATTTACCTCAAGACATTCAACTTTTTCAAGGAACAGTTAGTCAAAATATAGCAAGAATGGATCCTGACTTCAAATCAGAAGACGTAATTAAAGCTTCTAAGATGGCAAGAGCCCATGACGTCATATTGCGTATGCAGAAATCTTATGATCAGCCAATTGGACGATTTGGTGCAAATATTTCAGGAGGACAGAGACAAAGAGTTGGCTTAGCTAGAGCTTTTTACGGTAATCCGAAATTTGTTCTATTAGATGAACCAAACGCATCTCTGGATGCTACCGGTCAAGAAGATTTAAGGCAGGCAATCCTTGAAGCAAAGTCAAATGATGTTACAACTATAATGATTACACACAGAACTGAGATTTTAGACGTAGCTGATAAAGTAGCTTACTTAGAAGATGGGTATCTAAAATTCTTCGACACATTAAAAAAGTTCAAACAATTCACAACAAATAACGCAAGGTAATATAATGTCAAATTTAAAAGATTTAGAAAAAATGCTCAAAGCATCTATACAAAGCACATCAAATGATAAAGAAAAAAAAGACAATGAGCCATCATTTTTCTGGAAACAGCTTACTCTAACTTCTATACTTAATTATAATCCTAGAAATCTATACAGCGATCTTAAGGCAAAATCTCAAGAATTATTTGCATCAATGCTAAAAGCATTAAATGCATCAGTTACTTTTTTAATAAAAGGAAATGTAGCAAATGATGATGTAAACTCATCTCAAGTGTTAAGCTTTGTATCAAGACCTTTATGGATAGGAATTTATATTATAATTTTATTTCCAATATGTGGTATCGCCTGGCTGTACTTTGCTCCGGTAGGAAAAGCCGTGATCACCTCTGGGCAAATAAAATGCGCAAGAGATAATCAAATAATAGAAGCTCCAACGCTAGAAGGAGGAGTTAAAATAAAAAAAATACATGTAAATGAAGGAGATTTAGTTGAACCAAATCAGTTACTCATAGAGTTAGATGATACAAACACAGCGCAAATACTTAAAGAAACAACCAAATCCATAATGAAAAGTTATACCATTTTAGCCCATCATCGAGCTTTCACTAATATAAAAGAACTTGCAGAAATTGATTGTACAAATAATGAAAACTTAGAAAATGTTATTCAGTTGATACAAAATGCAAAAATGGAATTTGATAAAGAAGCTGAACAATTTATATCTGAAAACAAATGTGCAATACCTAATCTAATGCAAGAAGCAGAAGTAAACTTTAATATATTAAAAATTAATATATTAGATCAACTAAATTCATGTTTGACAAACAATAAGCTATATAGACAAAAAATAGATCTATTAAATGATAAATCTAATAAGAAAAATCAATTTATCAGAAAAGAAGATATACTAGAAGTAATAAAGATAAAAAGCGATCTATACAAAGAAGGACTTATATCTTTTACAGAATATGTAGAAAAAAAAAGAGAATTAACTCATGCTATGGATGCCTTGGCCGATCAAGAACATGCAATTATGCATGAAAACTTACAATTGGTCCAGCATCAACAGAGAACCTCGGATATGATAAACAGAATTTTAACAAACTCTATTGAAAATATTAATAGATATCAAGATAGTCTGTTTCAAAATAAAGCGAAATATAGTGGATTGCAAAACAACTTAGAAAAAACAAAAATATACTCTCATATTAAAGGAGTAGTCAATAAAGTATTTAAAAAACATACAGATATTCTTTTAACCAGCTTAAATCAACAGCCATATTTAATGGAAATTATTCCTACAACGGATTACTACATATATTGTAATATTCCTTCTCAAAGCCTAGGTTCAATAAAAAAAGGAATGCAAGTTAAGATTCAATTTGTAACATTTGCACAAAAAATAAATAGAGACTTCTTAGGTGTAATTGACCAAGTTGGTTATGATATAGACCCGGCAAGCGCTGCTACTCAACAAAAACAAAAATTTTATGATCACGATGATGGACAAAAACAACCACAAGGGCCAATGTTTTCAGTGCGTATAAAATTCAATCTTGAAGAACTAAAGCAGCATATTAAAAACTACCAAGACGACTATATTTTTTCATCAGGTATGGTCGCTCAACTATTTATCAAAAAACCAGATGAGAGTTACCTTAGCTACATTATTGCTCCATTTACTAACTCAGTTAAATTTCAATTTAAAGAGTAAAAATTACTTTACCATAACTCATCTCAATTTACAATTCATAGAAAAAATAGAACTCATCTCAATTGACAAACAATTTAAAGAATAAAAATTATTACTTTTAAATTTATTTTTTGAAATTTTCTACAATTTAGTCAGTTTAATTCTTGCAAAAACAATAAATTTATATTACAATAGTAAATAATATAATATACCTCAATGTCCAAGATATGCGAGATAACAGGAAAAAAAACAATTTCTGGAAATAATGTGTCTCACTCAAATAGACATACAAAAAGAAAGTTTTGTTGCAACTTACAGAATATAACAATTTACTCTTTAAAAAAAAATAAGTCTATTCGTATAAGAACCTCAGCACAGGGGTTACGTATAATTGAAAAGTATGATGATATTTATGATTTTGTACTGAAGAACAAACTTAAACTTCAATCTAAACAATTACTAAATTTAATAAAATAGGTACCAAATGGCAAAAGCAAAAATACATCCAAAGACAAATTGGATCAATATAGTAATAAAGAAATCAGGTCACGAAGATCAAAAGATTCGTGTATTATCAACGCTACATAAAGATTTTGATATATATAAAAACTATAGGGATGAACCAGCATGGAATAAAGATAATCGTAAGAAGCAAACAAGCTCGAATGCTGAGCAATTTAACAATAAATTTGGAGGCTTTTTAGATGATATTTCGAAGTCATAATTGTAATGACATAAATAAAAAAAACATTAATGAAAATGTAATAATTAGTGGATGGATAAAGTCAATTCGAGATCATAATGGAGTTTTATTTGTTGATTTAAGAGATCATTACGGAACTGTACAAGTAGTAATCAGAGATAGTAGCTTGCTAGACCAAATAAACTCAATTCGCATTGAATCAGTGATTCAAGTATTTGGTAATGTCATAGCAAGAAATGATGAAAACATCAATAGCAACATAGACACAGGTGAGGTAGAAGTAGTAGGAACAAAAATTAACACCCTCTCCTCTGCTCAAGTATTACCTTTTACAATCAATGGAAATAGCAAGATACCGGAAGATCTTGGCTTAGAATATAGATACCTAGCTCTTAGGGACGATACTTTGCACGGTCATATAATTTTAAGACATCAAGTTATGCAAACAATTAGAACTACATTAATACAGGAAGGGTTTTTAGAAATTCATACACCAATACTTACAGCAAGTTCTCCTGAAGGAGCTAGAGACTTCATAGTACCCTCAAGGCTACATAAGGGAAAATTTTATGCTTTACCTCAAGCTCCTCAACAATTTAAGCAATTACTCATGATGTCTAGATTTGATAAATACTTTCAATTTGCTCCATGTTTTAGAGACGAAGACTCAAGAGCGGACAGATCTCCTGGAGAGTTTTATCAGTTAGATATGGAGATGGCTTTTGTCAATCAAGAAGATATTTTCAAGATAGTTGAAAAGGTTTTAAAAGATGTTTTTAATCAATACGGAAAGAAACCGCTCCAGAACAGAATTGAACAAATTTCTTACGATGATGCTATGTTAAAGTATGGCTCAGATAAGCCTGACTTAAGAAATCCGTTAATCATAGAAGATATAACATCATTTTGCAAAGGAATATCTCATGAAATATTAAATAATCTCATAAAATCAGGTGCAAAAGTAAGAGTAGTAAAGGTTAAAAATATTACAAACTCAACAAAATCATTTTTTGATAAATTACAGATATTTGCGAAAAACAATGGAGGGAAACAAGGCATTGCTTATATAATCAAAAAAGAAGATAAATTTAAAGGACCATTAGTTAAATTTTTAGAGAATATAGAGGAGATATGGACTCATTTAAAGTTATCAGACGGAGATGGTATATTTTTTGTAATAGACAAGAAACCAGAGAAGTTAGTTGGTTTACTCAGAACATATTTAGGTGAAGCGCTAAATGTAATTGATAAATCAAAACATATACTATGTTGGATAGTCGACTTTCCGTTTTATGAATTAGATGATAATAACGAAATTGATTTCACACATAATCCATTTTCTATGATTCAAGGAGGTGAGGAAGCATTAAATAAGTGCAATGGCGATAAGGATCAATTACTAAATCTAAAATCTTATCAATACGATATAGTGTGTGATGGAGTAGAATTATCGAGTGGAGCAATAAGAAACCATATACCGGAGCTTATGTATAAAGCATTTGAATATACAGGAAAAGATAGAAGTTATGTAGATCAACATTTTAATGGCATGATGAAAGCTATGAAGTATGGTTGCCCTCCTCATGGCGGTATTGCTCCAGGATTTGATCGTTTATTAATGCTCTTAACAGATGAGATAAATCTAAGACAAGTAATTCCATTTCCACTAAATCAAAATGCACAAGATACGATGATGAAAAGTCCTAATACGGTAAGCGATAAACAGTTACAAGAATTAAGTATTAAAATCACCAAAGCCAAAGAAGAAAAATCTTAAAAAGACTAAAAAAACTTTAATATATAATCAAGGGATGGTATCAAAAATAACTAATTTATAAAAATTGATATTGACAAATTAATTTGTTTTATATATTATATCTCAAGGGCGTATTCCAGAGTGGTCAAATGGGGTAGACTGTAAATCTATTGCGCAAGCTTCGTTGGTTCGAGTCCAGCTACGCCCACATCTTTTTCTACTTCATATAAAGAAGAAATATGTATAATAATTTTCTCAGTAATTTGATCTAAAGTTTTTTCAAATAAAATAAAAGCTTCTCTTTTATATTCAATCATTGGATCTTTTTGAGCATAAGATTTAAGATCAGCTCCTTTTTGAAGATATTCAAGATTATTTATATGTTGAATCCACATTAAATCTATTGTACGAATAACAAATGATTTAATATCTTTATTTACTAATTCAAAATACATAGCCTCAATATGATTTATATATTGAGTTTTTTTATCAATAACTATTTTTTGCAGAGATTCAAAATCTAATATTGTTTTTGGCAAAGAAGTTTTTAAATTTTTTTCAATAAGAGTTATCATATCGTCTAAAGTCAACTCATGTAATTCAAAACGAGACTTCAAACCATCTAGCCAATTTTCAATAAATTTAACGTATGAATTTTTAAAAGATTTAATGTTAAATATAGATTCTCTTTCTTTATAAATGATTTTCCTTTGATAGTTGATAATGTCATCAAATTCAATCAAATACTTTCTAGATTTATAATTCATACGTTCATTTTCATTTTGAATAGATAAAATTTGTTTAGTAAGATAGCTCCACTCAGTTTTTTCAGAACCTTTCAGATACTTAGCAATAGAATGAAATCTCCTCATTAAAGCATCTTCACAAGAGAGGTAAAATACACTAGTACCAGGATCCCCCTGACGCCCACTTCTTCCTATCAATTGATCATCTATTCTTTTTGATTCATTTCTCTCAACTCCAATAACAAAAAGACCTCCTAACTTAATCACCTCTTCTTTTTGGCGTTCATCTTTTCCACCAAGTAAGATATCAGTACCTCTTCCAGCCATATTAGTAGCAATAGTAACGGATGATAATTTACCTGCATCTGAAATAATTTTACTTTCTTGATATGGATTTTTAGCATTTAGAAGCTGATGAGGAATTTTATGTTTTTTAAACTCAGATGATAGATATTCTGATTGTTCAATTGAAATAGTACCGATAAGTATAGGTCTTTTAGTTTCATAAATCTTAATAACATCGGCAATAATATCGCGATATTTATCAACAGTAGTACCATAGACTCTATCTTCTAGATCTTTACGAATCATAGGTTTATGAGTAGGAATTTTAGTAACATCTAAATTAAATATATCTTTAAATTCAACTTTGTTATTAGAAGCGGTACCGGTCATACCTGATAATTTCTCATATGATCTAAACAAATTAGCAAAAGTAATAGAGGCTAAAGTTTGAGATTCTTCTTCTACATTAAGATTTTCTTTTATTTGTAAAAATTGTTGAAGACCATTTGAAAATGACCTTCCTTCTAAGGCTCTACCACTCATTTGGTCAATAATAATAATTTGTCTATTTTGACTAACAATATAATCTTTATCTTTTTGTAAAATAAAATGAGCTCTTAAGGATTGATTAACGGCATTTAATAGATAAATATTTTCGACATCAAATAGAGAATTTTCAATTTTACCCTCGAAGAATTTTTCAAATTTTTCAATACCCGACTCAGATAACATAATATTTTCAGTTTTTTTTTCTAAGACATAGTCTTCTGAAGTAATATTTTGTTTCATATATTGATAGATTGAAGAATATTGTTCAATATTTGTGTTTTTAGGCCCAGAGATAATTAAAGGAACTCTGGCCTCATCGATTAAAATATAATCAATTTCATCAATAATAGCAAAAGTAAAGTTCTTAATCATTCTAGGCATATTTAATTGTCGTAAATTATCTTTAAGATAATCAAGACCCAAAGTGGATGATGTAACATAAACAATATTTTTACTATAAGCCATTAATTTATCTATATAACTCATTTCAGATAGAACAAAGGCTGAAGAAATTTCAAGAAAGTCGTATATAGGCTTTAACCACTTGCAGTCTCTTTCAGCAAGATAATCGTTTGCCGTAACAATATGAGTTTGAGAATTTTTAATATAGCTAATATAAGCGACTGGAGGAGAAATTAAAGTTTTACCTTCTCCTGTTTTCATTTCCGCAATGTTACCTTGGTTTAAGACTAGAGCTCCTAGTATTTGTTCATCATAATGATAAAGACCTACTTCTCTTTTAGATACTTCTCTAATTAAAGCAAAACCATATATAACTAAATCATCACCTTTTCGATCTTTATTTTTTTTATGCTCAAATAATAGCTCTGCTTTTGTCATTTGAGAGAATGGTTTAGCAAGATCATTAATTTGCACAAGAAATTTTTTTAAATGGTTTAGTTTTCTTGTATTTTCATCATGAAAAAACCAATTTTTTATATAAGAAAGCATACTAAACATAGATGATATACAATTTGTTGATATTATAATATATTATCTGATCTTTTGCAATTAAAACAATATGAATTTATATAATTTACGTGATACTTATTGAAATATTAAATATTTTCTGATAGAATCTACACAAAGAAGAAAAAAAAAAATTATGAAAAACATTATTTTGCGAATATTATTATTGTATACAATAACTTTCACAGCAAACCATAGTCAAGGCGATAAAACAAATAAGGCGGTCATCAACGCCGTCGATACTAACACTACAGAAACCTTATTGCATTTAAAAGACATAGCTCCTATTACTACAGAAAATATAAGTAATAATTCTTATGCGCAAACTCTGATGACAATGATATTAAGACAACAGACGGAGAAAACATCAGAGGATTTAATAAAACCGGACAGTTTTAAGGAATTATTTTACAAATTTAATTATGATCAAAAAAATCAATTTATACAAAACTTAAAAGAGATGATTATTTTCGATCATGAGTTTAATAAGATAAAAGACGAAATATCAGCTAATGTAATATTAAACTATATGTTATACGAACAACAGAAGACAGAAATAAAAAAGAAAGTAATATTGAAAGATATAATAGAGAAAAAGGAGAAAGAAATAAGTGCTGATCGAGATCAACGGATTACAGACTTTACTCACAAATACTACGAAAATCATGAAAATCACTATATGCCAGAATATCAAATTTATGAATTTAATAACGAAGAAGAATACGACAAAAAAACAGACTTCAGCGCTTATAATAGCAACATTTATCATTTAAGTAATTTTATTATTACACCATATGCTGAATATATCGATGCAGATGATAAAAGAATTTTTAATAACAAATTTTTATCTATGATAAAAAATAAACTAGAAATATCAACAGTCGAATATAATTCCAAATTCTATGTTTTAAATTTAAAACTTAACAAAGAGCGAATTAAAATTGACTCTAATATTTTAAGAAAAATTAAAACTACAGAATATGAAATAGAAATTTATACTGAATTACAAAAGAAGTTTTTAGAAGAAAAAAAAAAACAATATTTATCTATCGATAAAGCAGAAAAAGCATTTACATTAAATAAAACAAAAGTAGAGTTTTTAAATCAAACAAATACGTCTAAAGTAGAAAAAGAAAGAATAGATCAAGCTAATCTAAAAAATCTTTTAAAATTTCCAGTTATACATATTTATCTAACACAAGTATATAAACAAGAAGCGAAAATCTCAGATCCAAAAACAGAAGTTTCTAATAGTCAATTATTAAAATTTATCACATCAATGACTTATAAAGATTTTGTCGATTTTATATCAAAAGAAGAAGTAATAAATGCATTAATATTTAATGAATACTTTGAGGAAAATCAAAAATATCTAACTTCAAAATATGCCCTCACATGGTATTCCGAAATGCAACATGTTAACATGAATGCTTTATTGCACTATCTAATCTACAAGAATCAAAATGCATTACAAGAAGCAGTTACAAAAAGCACTAATGAGAAAATAGAAGAATTGTACATGAAACCCGACTCGCCTGAAAGAAATTATTACAAATTAAGATATTATCGCTTTAATGATTACATATCTGCAGATGACTTTATGAATTTCACACAAAATACAAAAACACCTGCTCCTATAGATATATCAGAAAAAAGTTTATTCTCGCCTCTGATCAATTACAGAGCGATATATCAAAGCAACCCAAATCAAGATAAACTTTTATCTCTAATTGAACAATATATTGCAGATCACGGAATCGACTATGATAAAAAAAAATTACCTTGTAAAATTTTGATTGATGAAGAAGTTAATCAATCATATTATGTAATAGAGATATACGATGTTGCAAAACTAGATTTAATAAAATTTGAAAAACAATTATTAGAACATAACTCTGCATTAAAACAAATAGAATTCATCAAGGAATTAAAGACTAACACAATAAAAAAATACGAAATCAACAACTCTCAAAAGCACCAATTGCATCAAACTCAAGCCCAAAATACACCAAAATCAAGTAAAAAATGATATAATAAAAAATACTAAATTATTAACAATAAATCATAATTAAATATTAATTAATATAATAAATGTTAAGTTTTTACACATTTCATCTTGATAAACTTTCTTATTTAAATCATATCGTTTGATTTGCTTTTATATCTGTTATAATAAAAAAAATAAAAGGTTTTTAGTGGTTATTAACATACAAAAAGACAAAATATTGTTAATAGAAGATGATGCTGAAATGAGTTCCTTAATTGTAAAATTCCTTAGTAAAAAAGGCCTTGATGTAGAGTCTGTGAAAACCGGAGATGATGGATTTGAAATGCTAAACAACTTTAAACCAAAAGTAATCATAGCTGATTTGTATTTACAAAATAGTACTATTAGCGGAATGTCTATGATTCAAATGTTAAAAAAGAAATCGCCTTTTTCAAGTATTATAGTAATCAGTGGGCATAACAACATGAAACCTATCATGCATAACTTAAATCTTGGCATATATGATTTTTTAGAGAAGCCATTTAACTACTATAAACTATATAGCTCAGTATTAAGAGCCTGTGAATCATATCATATCAATCATGAGAACAAATTATTAAAAGACAACAAAGTACTCATAAAACAGTATGTAGGCGAGAGTAGTAATGCTTTAAAAGTACATAAGTACATTCACAAAACCGCAAAGAAAAATATAAGAACATTTATTTTTGGAGATAGAGGATTAGGAAAAGAATCTATTGCGAGAACGATACATCACTTATCAGAGAATAAAGATGGGCATTTTATCAAATATGTAAAATCGATAGAGGAGAATAGTATGTTTGAAGAATTTTTTATTGATATTCATAATAGAGACAGTATAATACATCAAGCTCAACACGGAACGCTATTTATTGATAATATTGAATACTTAAATATAAAAACACAAAATGAGCTTGTATCAGTATTTAATAACGGCTATTATAAGAATCATGAGAAGAATACTTTTGAAGAAATAAATATTAATTTAATTATTTGTGGATTACAAGATCCAAGGGAATTAATGAAATTAAGAAAAATGACGCAAGAGATATATGGATTAATAGCATATAATGTATTTCAAGCTCCAAATATAACATTAATGAAAGAAGACTTTCCACTCTTTATCAAAAAGATCACACAAGAAGTCATCGCTGAATGCGGAGTTGATAAGCGAATATTTTCATCTGAGGCTATAGCATTTTTGCAGTTATATAAATGGAAGGGAGGGTTTCGTGAACTCAAGTCTGTAGTAGAAAGAGTATTGATATATAATCAACAAACTGGACCAGTAGACGCTAATGAATTAATGCAATTTATGACTGTCAATGATGAGGAAATGTTAAAAAAACATTATTTAACCAAAGAGGCCGAAGAGCTAAAGAGTCAAGATAATAATTTTGTATTACAAATTAATTTATCTGATTTCTCGCAGTCTTCTTTAAAAGATTTAAGAATATATTGTGAAGTTCAATTTATTCGCATGCAGATGGAAAGATTTAACTATAATATTTCCAAAACTGCTGCAGCAATTGATATGGAGAGATCAGCTTTGCATAGAAAACTCAAATCTCTTGGAATATCTATAAATGAATGTGTTAGTTAACAGTGAGTAATAAATTTACTTCATGATCTTAACTAAACAATCGATAAGCTTCATATAATTCAAGATTAATTTTAAAGAGAACCCCACAATACCACACAATAAAGTCCTCTTTGGGAAAGAATACTATAGATTACAAGCAAAAGCAAGTAAACATAAGAGATTTGATAATAAAAGAATATTAAAAAGTGTTTTTTTGCAACACAAATAATATAAAAAGATTTTTTTAGTATATTAACATAAAAAAGATATCTCGATGAATTGGTGCCCTTGGCCAGACTCGAACTGGCACTTCCGAAGAAACGAAATTTTAAGTCTCGCGTGTCTACCATTCCACCACAAGGGCTTAGAAGTATTCTAAAATAAAACTTAGTAAAAGTCAATATTAAGTTTCAATTTATTTAATAAAATCAATAATACTAATTATAATTGTTTAAATTTATTTTCAATATTTTCAATTTTATTTTCAATCTCTTCCATAGAAATGCTTAAAGAAGTTTTTTTAGCTTTGCTAATCATAGAATCTAAAATTTTTCTATTTAATATTTGATTATCAATATAATTTTTAAACTCTTGATTTTGTTGATATCTTTGTATCATTTCTATATTTTTATTTTTCATAAAAAATGATATAACGTCTTGCTGATCCAGTGTAACATTCAACAATTTTTGATAATAGTTCATCATCAAACTAATTTTAATTTTTTTATTTACAATATCTTCTATGTTGAGCTTAAAATTACTTTGAAGAGATTCTTTGGTAACATCAATTTTATATTTATCAAATAAGTTTACAGACACATTGGCTGAAATATTTAACTGATCAACAATTTCCTGTTCAAAAAGATATTTTTTATAATTATCAAATTTTTCAATATTATTATTTTTAATAACTTCTTTTAATTTTTCAATTGAATCGAGATTATAAGTACTATATACGACATCATCCGTAAAAGGAATCATTTTTTTAAACTTAACATCAAGAACTTTAATATACATTTTAATCTTTTTATCTTGCAAAAAAGAATATTTCTTTAATAAATAAGGAGTGACGGTTAAAAACTTTTCAAAGCTATCGCCCTTTTTATGTTGAAAGATATCCTCTTGAGTCAAAAAATCATTTTCAATTGAATCGATCACTAAAATAGATAGTTGTTTATCAATTTTATCGTTAAAATAAATAAAAAATTTAATTTGCAATTTAATCTGATCAGTTTTTTTAATTTTTTCATTTTGTTCTATCAACTCAAAAGATTTGTTTTCTAATTCTTTAAATTCTGCTAGAACTAATTTATCTAAATCTTTAATTTTATAATCAGATAACTTGATATCTTTAATATCTCGAATTTGCAAATTATCATATAGATCATAAGTCAAAACAAGTTCTTCATTTATAATATCACGGGAGAAAGATAAAACATTTTTCATTTTATCAGTATCATTTTTTATAACTTCATTAATAAAATTATGCTTTGCATTTTCAATCACATAATCTTGTTGTTGATGAAACAATATACTCTTACGTTTTCTTATAGAGTTTTGAGATTTTTCATCTGATTTTTCAAGATCTTTTTTTGAAAGTTTTCTAAATCCATTCAATTTAATTTTTAACAACAAATCATTTAGCAAAGAATCAATTTGAGTTTCTAAATTACTTTTTGATAGAGAGTATTTTTTTTCGATATGTAAATTTTTATCATAGATAATACTTGATTTATTATCAACATTTTGAATTGTATTTTTTTGTATCATAATTATTTATTTCACTATTAGATATATTTAATCACATATTATAAATAAAATCAAGTAATATAGTGAGATAGATTGTGATAGTTTTCAATATGGTGCGGATAAAGAGACTTGAACTCTTACATCTTTCAATACATGATCCTAAGTCATGCGCGTCTACCATTTCGCCATATCCGCATATTTTATTATATGCAGTAAGTTTTTATGAGTCAATAACTATTGATAAAAAAATTTAATAAGATAAATGATTATGGACTTTATTTTTAGTATTTTTTTTATTATAATGTGGTGTAATGAATGATTAGCTCAGTTGGTTAGAGCATTACGTTGACATCGTAAAGGCCAGTGGTTCAAGTCCACTATCGTTCACAAATAAACAATAAAAAGATATGGCAAATAAAATAAACATAAATTTTGAGTATTTTGATATAAAAGAAAACAAAGAAAAGAAGATTACAATCGCAGCGGAAGAAGGAGAAGATTTGCTGCATTTAGCACAAGATAATAATTTACCTTTAGAGGGAGCTTGTGGCGGCTCTCTTGCTTGCGCAACCTGTCACGTATATATTAAACCAACAGATTTAAATAATAAAAAAGATGTAAGCGCTCAAGATAGTATTTCTGACGATGAAGATGCGATGCTTGATACTGCATATTCAAGAGAAGAAAACTCGCGCCTTGGATGCCAATTTCATATAACTCCTGAAGACTCAATTACTGTTGAAATACCAAAATATAACAGAAACTCTCATTAGATTTTGATATCGACCGACACTTGACAAAATAAAAAAATAATATTTTAATGAAGAAACAATAAAAAATTAATGTATAAAAATATACAACGCAGCGTAAAATTAAATTATTATCAAACCTCTGTACTCATTTGGGTCGCTAGCCAATTGATTAGCGAATTTATTAATAAAAACTCTGTACTCATTTGGGTCGCTAGAGAATTTATTAACAAATCTATAGTACATACATCATTTATTTTTTTAAAGGAATATATTATACAGTCAATGTTTCCAATACTAATCACAACACTTATTTTAAAATTAGACCTAACTTATTACGCAAGAACTAAATATTACTTCTTTAATTCAGCTCTATTTTTTTTAGAAGTCTTGTCATTATGCGCAATGAATATTTACTTCACACAGATAATAACCAGCTTGAATTGTGCATTTGCTGACGAGGTAGTAGTAGTAATCTTGGCATTATATATTATGGAATTATCATACTCTAAAATAAAAAAATAATATTTTAATGAAGAAACAATAAAAAATTAATGTATAAAAATATACTAATTTTATTTATTTCTATTATTTATTCTAAACATGTTATAAAGATTGATAAAGTAAAACCTGAATCTCCTCAGTTATATAGCAACTTATTAGATCCATAGCTGTTAAATGAAAAGTAACCTTATCAATTAAAAATGTTATTAGATTTAGAAAAACATAAAAATCTGTCAATTAAAGATCAAATGTCTCATAACAATTATTTACTGAATAACTCTTTTAGGTTAAGAAAAACAACCAAAAACAATGATGTATATTTTTTTAATTATCGTAGTAGAGAAGTAATTATACTCCCTATAGTCATCCATTGTATTTCTAGAATATTTTTGGTAAACGCAGAATTTAATAGTGATGAGCGCCCATTCTATCAAGATTATATTATACATTTATTCCCATTAATAGCAATAATATTTACGCATTAGACCTGAGCCATTACGCAAGAAATAAATATAATTTTTTTAATTCAGCAACGAATGAGACATAGGTAAGAAATTGCTTAATGATAAATCTACTTAATCTATTGACAATAAATAAAAATTATAATACAATAAATATGTAATATATAAAAAAATATGAACAAACGACTTATAATGTTAACCATCGCAGTTATGTATTCTGAGAATTCTACAATGCCTTATCATAATTTATTAAGTGAAAACTTAATGACAAAAGATGACTTAACAAATTACGATTTAAAAACTCATCAAAACCTATCATCTGAGAACATACTAGAACATAAGTTATATTTGGTATCTAATCAAAATCCGGTCTTTACTGTCTTAAATCACACCACAGGTGAATATTTTATGGAATTCAAAAAAAAAGAACAAGATGTGATGTGGTGGAGCCTTGTGGGCTTAAATACGATATGGTATGCTTATGCGTTAATGCAATATCAAAACTTTCATACCTTGTTTTTATTAGGGACTACAAAGACTGTTGATATTATATGTCTATATTTTTGTTATTATACTAAATTACTAGACTACAGCTATTGGATTAATCCTATTTTCCATAACTCAGCATATACAGAAGAGACTGCAAAAAAATATTTACTCAGTAATAAAAAATATTATGACAATATTATTTTTTATACTAGATTGAAATGGGCTTGTTTGTTTATGGCCAGTATAACAACAAAATTAATAATTACAACACATATTAATAATCTAGAACTAATAGTAAAAAATACAACAACAAAAGTCTTACGTGGTTGATATGCACAAAGAAATTTAACGCAAAAATACAGATGAAAAACGAATATACAACAAAAACTGTGAAAAAGAATCTACTACATCATCACTTTTACCATAAGGAAATATTGCTAAATCTCTTAGAAATGTTTTTCTCAGATTTAATTTCAACTTATCGGAAATACATACAGAATTTAATATACCTGAAACTCTCATAGCCCTTTGATATTTTGACATTATAGGATTAATAGGAATAACTCTTTGATACTGTGATAAATCTTCAATAAGAACGCATCCTGTAAATTTATTTTCAATAAGTATAAATGAATAAGGATATTTATTTGCAAAGGTATTTGCATAATATAATAAATCTCTATAAGATACTTTGTCTTTAAAAAAATCTATCAACATATATTTCTTAGCAGATATCTTCCATACTGTACATACAGAATAACTACTATTATCATTTTGAGATATAGCGGTGTCCCAACTTTGATATATTTGTCCATCTTTAAAAACATCTTCTAAAACTTGAATTTTCGAAACATCAAATAGTTCAAGATTACTGATAGGATTTTGAAGATATTGAGCTTGAATAACGTCTTGAGTCAAATTTTTAGTAATATCTTGAAAATAAGAATAGAGATAAGAATTTTCTTTCATAAGAAATATATCATTTTTCGCTTTAAAAATAATATCTATATATGAAAAATAAGGAATTTTAAGATGAAAAAAAATATTAAAATTTTCTAAAACATATCCCGTCAGATCAAATTTATGAATTCTTTGCATTACAATAATTATTTTTCCTTTTTCAAAATTATTTAAACGAGATAAAAGTGTATTTTCAAACCAGTTAGAAGTCTTATGAAGCATATGAGATGAATATGCATCAATTGCCTTATGCGGATCATCTATAATTAAAATATCACAACCTTCTCCTGTTATGGGTCCATTAATAGAGGTGACGATGATATGACCTAAATAATTATTAATAATTTTTCTAGAAGTTTTACTGATAATAATAAAATCACTAAATAGATCTTGATACCAATCACTATCAATAATTAATTTACAATACTCAAGAAATGTTTTTGATAAAAAATCTCCATATGTTGCAATAATAACTTTAGAACTTCTTTTCTTTCCTATGATCCATGTTGAGTATGCAATAGTGCATATAATACTTTTTAATGTTCGAGGAGGAAGATTAACGATAATTTTATTATACTCTTGAATAAAAGATGTAACGCATTTTATATGCCATGAATTGATTAACTCATCCTCTGGATGTAAAAAAAGAAATACTCTTTTTACATAAGAAGTGAAATCTTTACGTAGAATAACATTAATATCCAAAGAAAAATCTAATTTAAAAATAAGATATCATATCTAATATATAACACTAATTACAAATCATTATTATTTATGTTGTTGTCATTAATCTCTATCTCATTGTGATTATCGCTACTATTATCCAAGCTGTCATTTTCGTTGTTTAGAAGTTTTTGCTCTTTCTCGTATAACAAACCTAAAAAATAACTTGCTGCTTTTTCTTCTTTTGAAGTATTAGTTGCAACTTTTAATAAAGTATCTACTTTTTCTAATAAAGTATCTTTTGTTTCTTCTACTTTTCCTTCTACTTTTGCTGCTACTTTTGCTGCTACTTTGTCTAATAAATCATCTTTTTTTTCTTCTACTTTTGCTAATAAATCATTTTTTTTTTCTTTTACTTTTGCTACTACTTTTTTTGCTTCTTTTGAAATTGTAAAATTCTCTAAAACTTGTGATAAATTTTTTAATTTGTCATTTTGCATATTTTTTGTTTTTTTTTATAAGTATAAGAGAATATAAATAATATATAGAAATTTTATTTTAAAAAATAATATAAAAAAATATTAGTGTAACAAAAATATAATATTTTATATTTAATAAAACGTTTTTAAAAATTTTATACTGTATAAAAAAAATATAATTTCAATGTGGATAACCTGTGGACAACCTGTGAGTAAAATGTGTATAAAAATTTTTGTTATTCTTTTAGAAAGCCCTATATATAGTATATTTATATACTATTATTACTAATAAAGGTGTTTTTAAGCTAAAATTATATAAAAAAATCTATTTTTAATCAAATTGTTATAATCACAAATAAAACACACTATATCCACAGATAAAAAAGATTAAAATATCCCGTTATAAAAGAACAAAATGAGGTTATCCACAAAAAAAAATTTGCTAATAATAAGAGGAATAATATATATTATATTATTGATTTTAAAAAAAACTTCAGTATAATATTTTTAACCATAGAATTATTATGAAAATATTTTTAATTTTATTATTATCTTTTTTATATTCAGATAATATCATAAATTATGATAACTACAAAGAAAATAAGAATAAAATAATAACAGATAGATTATCTTTTACTTTTCCGATAAGTGGTACTATAAGTATTTTTGACAATAATGTAATTGCTATATATTCTAAAAAAAAAGAATTAGTAAAAAATATAAAAAAGGGAAAAGTAATTGATATTTATTATGATTACAATTATTTTTCTTATATCGTTTCTATATTAACAGATGATAATTTCGTTGAAATGTACCTCAATCTAAGTAAGGTTTTAATAGAAGAAGGACAACATATAACAAAAAACACTGATATAGGAGCACTCAACAAGACAAAAGATAATTATCTTTTATTTGTAGCCATATTAAACACCAATACTCATAAGTATGTTAATATTTTAGAATATATAAAAAAAAATCATTTATTATGAAATGTATAAACTGTAAAAGTAAAAATGTTTATGTAAAAGATAGTAGATATATAGAAAAAGATCATCAAATAAAAAGAAGACGACAATGTTTGAATTGTAATTATAAATTTTTGACAAAAGAAATGTATATACCAAAGAAAATGTATGTAATAAAAAAATCCTTAAAAAGAGAACTTTTTGACAAAACAAAAATTCATTCATCAATTGAGGTTGTATCTAAGAATAGAGATGCTATTTTGAACTATTTAGAGAAGATTATAGATGGTGTTTGCTTTTATTTTGAAAAAAAGTATGTAAGACCTATAAGTAGCGATGAAATAGCTCGATACACAATGTCAATAATAAAAAAATATGATGATGTTGCTTATATTCGATTTGCTTCAGTGTATTTTAAATTTGTATCTTTAGATAGTTTTATAAAATTTTTACAGAATGAATACTCAATTTTAAATTAGTCTATATTAAATACATCGAAAGTTTCGTTAATTGATATCATAAAGTAAATTTAATTTACTAAATTCCCTATCAAACAGTTCTGAGAAGTTTTTTCGATTTGAACAGTTTTAGTCTCTCCTAAAATAGAGTTATCACTTTCAACTAAAACTGTTTGAAAATAGGGTGTTTTACCATGAGTTTGTCCTAATATTCTTCCCACTCTATCAAAGAGCACTGGTATTTTTTTATTTAAAAAGGAATTATTAAATTCAAGTTGATGTTGAAAAAGTATTTTTTGCAATTCAATTAATCTTTGACTTTTAATTTCTTCATCAATTTGATCTTTTCTTTTATCTGCTGGAGTTCCTGGCCTCTGACTGTATTTAAAAGAAAAAGCCTGAGTATATTTTACTTGCCTTGCTAAATTTAATGTGTCTAAAAAGTCTTTATCTGTTTCACCTGGAAAACCAACGATAAAATCAGAAGAAAATCTCATTTTATCATTTTTCTCTAAGAATCTTTCTATTATGTTAAGATAATACTCTTTAGTATGTTGCCTATTCATACTTTTTAATATTTTATTTGATCCAGATTGTACAGGTAAATGAAGAAATGGCATTAATTTTTCTTCATTTGCGTGAATGTCTATAAGTTTATCATTGACATCAATAGGGTGAGAGGTTGTATATCTAATTCTTTCTATATTAGAAATTTTTGCTACAAGAGATATTAAATCAGATATATCTGATATTTTATTATTTATATCTCTACCATTATATGCATTTACATTTTGCCCTAAAAGAGTTATTTCTTTTGTTCCTCTTTCGCTTAATGTTTTTACTTCTTTAATGATGTTTTCTATTGGTCTTGATATTTCTGGACCTCTAGTGTAAGGAACAACGCAAAAAGTACAAAATTTATCGCATCCTTCTTGAATTGATACAAATTTACTAGTTTCTAGATTTGAATTGTCTATATTTTGCTCAATAATATCAAATTTTTCACTTGGTTCAAACTTTAATTCAATAAGGTGGTTTTCACCTTGTTTGTGCTTTCTAATTAATCCAGGTAAAAGATGATATGACTGAGGTCCTACAACGATATTTACATATGGAGCTCTTTTAAATATTATATTTCCTTCGGCTTGACTTACACACCCTGCTACAACAATTGTTTTTTTTAGTTTTGAATATTTACCTAATTCGGAATAAATTTTTTCTGTAGCTTTTTCTCTAATATGACAAGTATTCAATATTATTAAATCAGAATTCTCTATTTCGTCGCTTTCTGTATAGTCTATAGATTTTAATATAGAATACATTTTTTCAGAGTCATATATATTCATTTGACATCCATAATTTTTTATAAAAACTTTATGCATATTTTTATTTTGTTAACCCATTATTGTATATAAAAATTACTTTATATTCAATATGTTAATTTAAATATGTAATTTGAAATTTATTAAATTTTATATCTAATATTCTTGTTCTTATTGATTTATATAAAATTTGTGTTTATAATTACAATGAAAAATAAATTAGATATATGAATCAAAAAAAAATCAATCCAGATATTATCAGACAACTGAAAAATTCTACTGGAGCAGGATTAAAACATTGTAAGGATGCTATATATGAAACAAATGGAGATTTTGAGGAGGCAATTTCACTATTAAAAAAAAGAAATATTATAAAATCTGCAAAATATACTCAAAATGAAGCTTTAGAAGGCGGAATTGCTGTTTTTGAAAATGATAAAAAAATTATAATGGTTAAAATTTTTTGTCAAACAGATTTTACAGCAAAAAGTGAAGGAATGAAAAAAGTTTTTAATCATATTAAAAGTTATATCTTTGGAAATGTTACTTTAGAATCTTTAAAAGAAAAAACTAATGAATTTATAAAAGAAATTTCAGCCGCTACTTCAGAAAATATTTTTATCGAAGATATGAAGGTTTTTATAAAAGATTCATCTCATTATCCTTTCTTTTATATACATAATCCTTATTTTGAAGGTTTTGGAAATATATGTGGAGTTGTATCCCTTAGTGAAAATGATAAACATATTGGTGAAGAAATTGCTTTACATATTGTCTCAGAAAAACCTAAGTATTTATCAGAAAAAGATATACCTCTTGATATATTAGAAGCAGAAAAAAATACAGCAATAGCTGCTTCTGAAGGAAACGAAAGAAAAGTTGAAGGTATGATTAATAAATTTAAAAAAGAAAATTGTTTATTAAGTCAAAATTTCATCTTTGGTAAACTTCCAAAAATTACTTCTATGTTAGGTAAAATAACTATTAATGATTTTTGTGTTTTTAGTGTCAAGTAATATTTTATATACTTTTTTAGGAAATGATAATAGTCAATATTATAATACTCGCCATAATATTGCACATATGCTTTTTTTGCATTACGCAAAAATGCAAAATTTTAAAATTTTAATAGATGAAAAATTAGGATCTTATTATTTTACCGAAGAAGGAATATTTTTTTTTGCGAAATCTTTAATGAATAATTGTGGAGATAAGATTTATAAGTTTTATAAAAAAAATTCTTGTAATAAATTAGTTGTTATTCATGATGATTTAGAAACTAAATTTTTAAAAATAAAAATAAAATACGGAGGAAGTGAAAATGGTCATAATGGTTTAAGGTCTATATCATCTTTCTTCGGTAAAGACTATGATCGTATTAAAGTAGGTATAGGTAGACCTATTGATTCTACTGAAATATCATATTTTGTTTTAAAAAAATATGATTTATATGATATTAATTTAATTTGTTCAAATAACATTTTAAATGTTCTAATAGAAAAAATTCAGTTAATTTGTAATAGTTGTGTGTAATTATTACACATAAAAATATTTTTATGAAAAAATATATGTTTTTATTTGTTAGTATAACTAATATTTAGTAAAATATGTTTGAACAAAAAAAAATCATTATGCAAATAAGACCAGAAGATAACAACCATATGTATCCTTAAAGTATATCTATTATAAATATATCTATTTTTTTATATTTATAGTTATACCTTAGGTTACATATAATATTTATGTTATCCTTTTTTATTGATTTTTTTGAGTTAAATATTATTGATCTTATAAATAAATTATTCTTTCTTATTATTATTCCTATATGGTTGTCTTTGATAACATGTGTGCTTCTTATATTTACATTTTGTATTAAAAAAGTTGGCTCAGGGAAACCGTTTCCAAATGGTTCTAATGATTTTATATTATCAATAATATCATTTGTAGGAAAATAGATTTCACAATCATATAATTTTCTTATATTAGCAGATTTTGTTATATGTTTTTCAAGAAATTGTATAAAATCTAATATCTTTGTTTTATGTATAGATAATCCTCCTGCTAACTCATGCCCTCCTCCTGATTTGATAATATTTAGCTGTTTACCAAGAGATATAATTTCGCCTAGATGAATAGGATTAATAGACCTCGCTGATCCAGTATATAAATCATCTTTTAATGAAAGAACAAATGATGGTTTTTTATATTTCTCTTTTAATTTCGATGCAATTATTCCTATTACACCTTCATGCCAGTTTTCTCCAATTGATATAGTGAAATATGTAAATATTTGTAGATTTGCATTTGCTTTATCTAATACATTTTGTTCGATTATTTTTCTATTGTTATTTAGTACAATTAATTTATCAGGTGTATTGGTGTATCGATCTGAGTTTAGCAAGGATAGTGTAGCAAAATTTTCTCTTCCTAGTCTACCACCAGCGTTTAATCTTGGCCCAATTAAAAAAGATATATCATTTACTATTATATTTGATTTATGATTTAAAAGTTTTTTGATATTTAAAGAAGTATCTTGATTATTAATCTTATTAATACCTTTTTTGACAATAATATGGTTTATTCCTTTTAGTGTCATGCAATCACATATAGTTGCAATAGATGCAATCTCTATTTGGTTCATAATTGAAATTTGATTCCATATATGTTTATTTATACTTTTTCTCCCTTGTATGATACTATTTAGTAGCGTTAAAAAAACAACTCCAGATGCGCATAAATTTGAGTATTGAGATTTTAAAAATTCAAAGTTAGGATTGACAATGGAATATAAATCTTTTGGTCTTGAGTGATATATATGGTGATCCATTACAATAACATCCATTCCTAATGATTTAGCAAAAGATATTTCTTGATCAGATGATGAGCCACAATCTACAACAATTAATAGAGTAGGTTTAAAAGTATCAAAAGCTTTTTGAATTCCATATTTTGTCAATCCATACCCTTCACTGAACCTATTTGGAATATGAAAATTTGCTTCTATATTAAATTGTTTAAAAAAATTAATTAGCAAAGCGGTTGATGATGCTCCATCTACATCATAATCTCCATAAATAAAGATATTTTCTTTATTTTCGCAGGCAGTTTTAATTCTATCAGAGGTCTCAACTATTTCTGGTAAATTTTTTTCAATTGGATATTGTTTTATATAATCAGAAATCGAATATTTTAAGTATATATCAATATCCTTAATATCAACATTTCGATTTAACAAAATTATAATTATATAAAAAGAAATATTATATTTAACAGAATATGCTCGAGCTTTGTTAATGTTATCTAAATCACAATGCCAGTTATTATTCAACACTTTATATTATTAATTTTTTTATTTCTTCTTGTATGTTTTTATTTTCTTCGATAAAAGCTAATGCTTTTTCTTTTCCTTGACCTAACTTAGTTTCACCATATGAATACCATGCTCCTTTTCTTTCTATAATATTATTTGCAATAGCTAAGTCAAATATTTCACGATGTTGAAGTATACCTTTACCATATATTATTTCAATTTCTCCTTGTTTAAACGGGCTACCAATTTTATTTTTAACAATTTTTACTTTTGCTAAGTTTCCTATATTATTATCGCCATCAGTAATAAGAGCAGAACGGTTAATTTCAATTCTCACAGATGCATAAAATTTCAATGCATTTCCTCCGGTTACAACGGTTGGATTTCCATAACTAATACCAATTTGAGTTCTAGTTTGATTAATAAATATTACAATAGATCCAGTATTAGATATAGCTCCTGTAAGTTTTCTTAGACCTTTGCTCATCAATCTTGCTTGAAGACCCATTTGTTGATCTTCCATACTTCCATCAATCTCTTCTTTTGGTACAAGAGCCGCGACGCTATCTATTACAATTAATTTTACTCCAGCGCTACGAACTAAAGCTTCTGCGATCTCAAAAGCTTCTTGACCATTGCTTGGTTGAGATATAATTAAATTACTTTCATCTACTCCAATATTTCTTGCATATTCGATATCAAGAGCGTGTTCTGCATCTATCATAGCACATACATGACCTTCTCTTTGTGCATCAGCTATAGCTGCAAGAGCGAGTGTTGTTTTTCCCGAAGATTCTTTTCCATATATTTCAATAGTTCTACCAACTGGAAGTCCTTTATGAATATTATCAGTAATCATTTTATTTAAAATTAAACTTCCAGTAGATATACTTTGTGGTATTTCTCTTTTTTCTCCAAATAAACTTACGGATCCATTTCCAAACATTTTTCTGATATTTGCCACTGCCTTTTCAATAGCTTCTCTTTGCATAGAATTTATTTCTTTTTTTGGTTCTTGGTTTTTTAATTTTGTAGAAGTTGTTATAAAACTTTTTTGAGAGTCAATCTCATCTTTTTTAGTAGACATAGTCGTAATTAATATTAATATATGGTATCACTTTTTTTGATTAAATTCAATCTAAAACAATTATTTTATACAAAGTTATAGTTATATTATTAAATAAATTTTGACTAAATTAGTGCGTTTAAATAGAAAGTTTTTTTTATTAATCATGCTTTTGAATATGTATAAAAATATCTTTAAATGCAAATTTTGATACATCTTTTTTGATAATAATATTTTTAATTAAACATGACTCACATATTATCTCTTTAAACAAAGAAATATATTTAGTTTCTTGTGAGATAAAAATACTTATTCTATCTGTTACCTTAAATTCTTGATCTTTTCTTAATTGCTGAATAAATCGTATAAAATCTCTTGCCTCTCCTTCTTGAATAAGCTCATCTGTTAAATGAGTGTTTAATATAACTATTCCTGATTTATTGTTAATAAGTAAGCTATTATCTAATTTTGTTTCAATATGCATATTAAAATCAATACTTTCTTCTAAAGTAATATTTGCAATATTAAGTTTATCTTCTTTTAAAGTAAAATTATTAGCTTTAAAATTATCAAATATTTCTTTTGCTTTTTCTTTAAATTTATTTCCTATAATTGCATAATTTAATTTAATTATTTTATTTGAGTAATTTTCAACATCTTTTTTCCATATAATGTTTTTAACATTTACTTCTTCTTTAATCAAATCTAGATATTTAGGTTCTATTTTTTGCGCGATAGTAATATCTAATATTGGTTGACGAATACGAATTTGATTATCATTTCTAATACTTAATGCGGTATGGCATATTTCAAGAACATTATCCATATCTTGAATTAATTCTTTATCATAAATAAAAGATTTCATATTTGTAATATACTCCATATGTACTGACTTAGTTTCACATTTTCCATCTTTAAGAATATTTAAGTTTTTCAGCCCTTGGTATATAACTTCACTGATTATCGGAATAATAGGCGCCATAGCAATTGATATTTGATGTAGACATGATGCTAAAGTGTAAAATGCATATAATTTTTTTTCATTATTTTCTGATTGCCAAAATCTTGATCTATTTCGACGGATATACCAATTATTAAGTACTTCAAAATATTTTTTTATAACGTCGCAAGCAATTATAGAATCAAACTCAGATAAAGCTTGATCTATTTTATTTACTGCTTCAACCGTTTTTGATATGATATAATTATCAATGTTAAATTTTGAGGAATATATAAGTTTAAATTGAATATTATCAATTTTCGCATATAAAGAATAAAAGTTAAATGAGTTTAAAATGGGTTGAATAAATAATCTATGAGCATTTGATACTGCTTTACCCTCTTTATCAATATAAAACTCTGATCCTTTTACAATAGGTGAAGAAAGCATTAAAAATCGCAAAGATTCAGAACCATATTTTTGAAATACCACTAATGGATCTTCATAATTTTGTTTACTTTTTGATAACTTTTGTCCTTTTTCATCTAATATAACTCCGTGACAGATGCAATTTAAAAATGGAGGTTTATTAAATAATGCGGTAGATAAAATCATTAGTGTATAGAACCAACCTCGAGTTTGGGCGGTATATTCTGTAATAAAATCTGCAGGAAAATTGTTTTCAAAATATTCTCTATTATTAAATGGATAATGCACTTGAGCATAGGGCATTGAGCCACTTTCGAACCAACAATCAAATACGTCTTCAATTCTTTTCATTTTAGATTTCCCTGTAGGGTCATTAGGGTTGACTCGAGTTAGAGAATCAATGAAAGGTCTATGTAAGTTATGGACTTTAACTTCAAAGTCTTTTTCAAGTTCTTTAATTGATCCATATACATCAATTCTAGGATATCTTTTATCTGTTGATATCCATATTGGAATTGGAGTTCCCCAAAACCTATTTCTACTTATAGCCCAATCTTTTGCATTTGTTAACCATTTTCCAAATAATCCATTTTTCACATTATTTGGAATCCAGTTGATTTCTTGATTGAGTTCTACCATTTTATCTTTTATTTCTGTAACTTTAATCCACCATGACGAAACAGATTTATAAATCAAAGGAGTTCCTGTTCTCCAGCAATGAGGGTAATTATGAATATACTGAGATACTTTAAATGATTTTTTTTCTTGTTTTAGTTTTAATATTATACTTTCGTTGGAATCAAAAATATTTATACCTTGTAAATCAGGAACCTCATGAGTAAATTTACCTTGACTATCGACCGGGCATACTAATGTGATATTATTATGATCACAAAGTTTTTGATCTTCTTCTCCAAATGCTGGGGCTATATGTACAATACCAGTTCCACTTTCGTTTGTAACAAAATCTGCTGATAGTATGATAAATGAATTTAAATTATTTTTAAAATAATCAAATAATGGAATATATCTAATTCCCAATAAATCCTTTCCTTTTAAGCTTTTTACTTTTTTAAAATCTTTGAGTTCTTTTTTATATTCTTTGTACGCAAATGATCCTAAAATATATCCATTATTATCTTTATCTGCATATAAATCATATTCAAGATCCGCATTTACTGCAAGAGCAAGGTTTGATGGTAAAGTCCAAGGAGTCGTGGTCCATGCACATATATATAATTTTTTAATATTTTGAAAATTATGAGATAAAGCTTGAAATAAAGCTGTTACTGTTTTATCAGTTCTTTCTCTATAAGAGTCATCCATTCTTGTCTCAAAATTTGATAGTGGTGTTTCGCATTTCCATGAAAATGGCATAACTTTTTGCGCTTCATATACTAAACCTTTTTTATACAATTCTTTAAAAGCCCATATAACCGACTCCATAAAGGAGATATCCATAGTTTTATAGTTATTATCAAAATCTACCCATCGCGCCTGACGCGTAACATATTCTTGCCAAGCATTTGCATATTTCATTACAGAGTCTTTACAGTGATTGTTAAATTTATCAATACCATATTTTTTTATATCTTGTATACCAAATATACCTAATTCTTTTTCTGTTGCCATTTCTGCTGGAAGTCCATGGCAATCCCATCCAAAGCGTCTGTTAACATTTTTACCTTTCATAGTTTGATAACGTCCATATAAATCTTTGATATATCCTGTTAAAATATGACCATAGTGAGGAAGGCCATTAGCAAAAGGAGGTCCATCATAAAATACGAAGTCTTCTTTTTCTTTTTTGTTCATTGAATTTAAAAAAGTATTATCTTTTTTCCAAAATGACAATATATGTTTTTCAAGTGCTGAAATATTAGTCATAATTTTATATATTGATTATTCTATATAATAAGAAAAAATTAGAAAAAAATCAATATCTTTTTATTTTAACAATATCTATATTACTTATATTTCGCTATTTAAAATTACTTTTTTTCCATAACTCAATATTTTTATGATGTCCTGATAATAAAACATCAGGAACGGATCTACCGCGCCATATTTTTGGCATAGTGTATAAGGGATATTCAATTTTTCTATTATATGTTTTTGAAAAAGAATCATTTTCCACGCTTTCTTTTTTTCCTACTATATTTGGCACCAATCTAATTAATGAATCTATAAATAACATCGCTGGTATTTCACCACAAGATAAGACAAAGTTTCCAATAGATATTTCTTCAATGTTATATTCGTCTATAACTCTTTGATCTATACCTTCATATCTTCCGCAGATTAAAATATATTTTTTAAAATTTATATGACTCTCAACTATTTCTTGATGTAATACTTCGCCTCTAGGTGAGAAATATATTATTTTGTCATAATCTTTTATTAAATCTATTGCTTGTGCTATAATATCGGCTTTAATAATCATTCCATTACCTCCTCCATAAGGTTTATCATCTATATATCGACCAAATTTTTTTAAGTCTATAAAATTTACTTTACATAATTTTTGCTGAATAGCTTTTTTAATAATAGTATTTTCAAGAAATGAGGTAAATGTTTCAGGAAATATTGATATAATGTTAAATTCAATCATTATGAGTCCATAATTTATGATAGTATTTTTTATTATTAATAAGTTCTTGATGTGTTCCGTATTCGACAATTTCTCCTTTATCAATAACGATAATTTTATCCATATTAATTAAAGTTGATAATCTATGAGCTATAAATATAGAGGTAGTATTTTTAAAAGAGGTTTCAAGATTGTTTTGAATTGCTTTTTCGGTAATATTATCAAGAGCTGATGTGGCCTCATCAAATATAATAATAGATGCTTTTTTAAAAAGAGCTCTAGCAATTGATACACGTTGCTTTTGTCCTCCTGATAATTTAGTACCTTTATCTCCTAATTTAGTTCCGTATTTATCAGAAAGACTTAAAGCAAATTCGCTACAAAGTGATTTTTCAGAAATAAGTTTAAATTCTTCTTTTGATATAGACTCATTTGATACATTTAATAGCATATTATCTTTAAGTGATCTTGATAAGATTTCTACGTCTTGACTTACAAAAGCAATTGAATTTCTAACGGATTCTGCTGAGAATCTATCAATTGATTTACCGTTAATTAAAATTTTACCTTTTTGAGGAGATAGAATTTTTAATAATAAATAAGTTAAAGTTGTTTTTCCTGATCCTGTTTTGCCGACTATTCCTAATTTCATTCCTTTATGAATTTTAAAGGAAATAGATTTAAATATATCTGTTTCTTCATGTGAAAAATAAACTGATTTAAATTCAATTTCCGGAGATTCTGATATGATTAATTTTTTGTTTAACTCTTGATCTTCTGAGTTTGAGCAAAATAAATGCTTTGTAGATTGAAAGAGTGAGCCATATTCTTCACTAAATACAGAGGTTTGTTTAGCTAAACTTGACAAATCCCAAAATAATTTTATTGCGACACCTAAAATTATGGTTATATCACCTATGGAAAGAATATCTTTTTCAATTTTATAGAAAAAAAATATTAAAAATATATATAATACTAAAGTAAACATAGATAAGGCGATCGTAACACTTTTATAAAAATTTAATCTAATAATTTTATTGTATTTTTCATACACTTCATCTGTAATGGAATCTAAAAATTTTTTTTCTTTTTCTTTGTTTGTTGATGTCAGGAAGGTAATAAAATGGTTACAGATATCAGTAAAATATCCATTAACTTTGGTTCTTGCTTTAGAAAACTTTTTTGATAAGTTAGAATACTCTATATTAAATCTATAAAAAATTGTAGTAGTTATCAAAGACCAAAAAGAGATAAAAATACTTAAGTTGAAATTTATTTTAGATATTATATAAATTGATACTGCAATTGATGCTAATTGGCTTAATGTATAAAAGATAGATCTAATAAAACCTTTGATATTTGTTAAATCTGATAAATATGCATTTAAAGACCCGGCACTTTTTTTAGAAAAATAATTAAAATCCTGTTTTTGTACATTGTTAATTGCTGTTGTTGTAGCGTAAACACTCGTACGAATTGATAAAATATCAATAAAAGTATTTTCAATATTATATACCAAAATCAATAGTGTGAAAAATAATATAAAGTATCCTGTAAGATAAAAAAAATCATTAGCTCTTGTTACTAAATCCTGTATTTCAAAAATATTTATAATTTTTTTTTGAAGCATAGTCACATAGTAGCTTAATATTTGTTTACTTATCATTGCAATAAAAATTACTACAGTAATAAATATATTTAAGTACAATGAAGATAAAATAATATTTAAAGGGCGTTTATAAAATTTTTGTTTCATATTTTTTCTTATTTTATGTGGGCCTGGTAGGAATCGAACCTACGGCCAATTCGTTATGAGCGAACTGCTCTACCATTGAGCTACAAGCCCTTGATGAAAATTATAGTAAAAATATTACTCATAATCAAGAGTTATAAAAAAAATAAATAAAAAATTTATTATATTGATTTTATGAAGTTATTGAATACTATATAAGTGTGGTTATTTTGGTTTTTGATGTTATTTTTCAATCCCCGGCGTTATTAGAGGTTTCTACTAGCGATGATCTAAATCAAATAGTGGATAAGATATACTACTTCGAATCAAACAATACCAATGATTTCACTATAAAAACGGATAATATTGATTTTACTTTCAATAGTCGCGATAACATTAATATTCAAATCCCATCATTTAATTATACTTTATCAGTAAACATCCCTATTAACGAAACAAAATTATTTGCTATTTCTCATAAACATACGGGTGAGCAAATTAAGAATATCTTTTATATATATGTGGATAGTTCGTATCATAAAGTTATTTTGACTGTTAGCTCTTTTAGTAATTTTAAAAATAATATTTTAGCAACAAAAGAGCTTTCCCTAGGTAATCAAACTCAAAATAGAGAGGGTTATAGAGAGGGTTTTAATATTTTTGACAATATTGTTAACGCTTTTTTTGAGGTAGATAAATTTCTTGAGACACATGCTTTATTAAGATCTGATAAAGTATATTCTTTTAAAAAAATCATAGAGCGCTTAAAACCTATTGCTATTTTCTTACTTGTTATTGTATTTATTTTATTAGGATTACCGATGACTTTATTAAAAGAAGAAGGAACTATAAATTATAATAAATATTTTAGTTTATTTTTGCAAAAAATATTATTATATATTGTTATATTTGAAGAGTTTAATGGTTTTAATCTCTTGATTGATGGTTTCTTTCTGATGATGAAGATTTTTTTATTTGGATCATCGAGTATATTTTCATCGTTTTCATCTCTTTCATCAAGAGAAGTTTGGTCACATGATTTATTTATTTTATCTTCGTCTTATGATATTATGAATACAATGTATCCTATTTTAAATATTGCTTTGATCGTTAATGTTTCATTGGCGTTTGTCTATATGTTTATTTCAATATATTTTTTGCCTGTTGCGTTTATTATCTCTACGATAGGATATTATGAGGATTTAATAAAAAAAGTATTTGAAAAAATTATTAGCTGTCTCATATTTATCTTTTTACATAATTTGACATATATTATAATGTTATTTATATTAAATGGCGTTTCTAGTATCTTTAGTGAAATGATGGGTCAAGACCCCCTCACTAGTGACAACCAACTTCTATCTGATATAAAAAATATTATTTTATATATCTATGATCTTGTATTTCAATTAATGTTACACTTCTTTATTATTATTTTTTATATGACACAATGTTCATCTTTTATAGAAAAATTAAGTGGCTTTACTGGAGTTAATACTATGGATCATGCATCTAAGCTTATGCTTCAAATTCCTGGATTGATTGATCAATTGAACTCGATAGCGGCTGTGCACATAGATAAGAACATGGCACATAAGAACATGGCACATAAGAACATGGCACAGAGTGATAAAGGGGCTAGTAAGGAAGCAATTACTAGAGATGGTCTAGGTAACAATAATGCTCCAATTGAAAATAAAGAGAGTTGATCTTGAGTTTTTATAAATTTGTTATTATAATCTTTTTAAATATCAAACAATATGAAGATTTTTTTGATTTTGATTTGTATACTATATTGTATTTCTTTATACACGAGATCAAAAGAATTATTTTATTTAAACTTAACATTAGTTAGTTTGTTGATAGTGTATTTATATACATATCTTCATGCATATGATGTTGCAATTACCGAAGCCTCTGTAAGTGTTTCAATTAACTCTCTGTTGTTATTTTATATTTTAAAAAAAGAAAAAAATTTTGAATATGAATTTAAGGTTTTATATATTATAGTCATCTCGCTTCTCTTATCTTATTGTATATATCTTTATTTACCAAAAGATTTAAGTTATATAAAGTCAAAAATCTATGTTGAGTATGCAAATATTAATTGTATGGTGTCTGAAATTCTAGCTTCATTTAGAGGTTTCGATACCCTATGTGAAACTTTAGTCATTTTTTTAGCATCTATTGCTATTATAAAAATTAATAATATTAAGATATATTTAAATTTTCATATGAATAAAGCTATGCAAGATATTATCCGCGTAATTTTGTTTATCTCTTTTGCTATTGCTTTTTATATTCATCTAAATGGTAATTTGGCTCCTGGTGGTGGTTTTCAATCGGCTGCGATTTTATTTTTTATATTATTCTTTTTAAGTTATCAAAGCATCAAGAATAATAAATATATTAATTATATAGGTATGTCGTTATATCTAATAGTAGCATTTTCAGGAGAGCTTATACAGAAGAATATGATGTATTTTTCAAATTTAAAATTAGGAATTGAATTTGTAGAATTAAGTATCTTAATGGCAGTGTTATTTTCTTTTGCATATATGGTTCAGACCAAATATGATATAGTTAGTAATATTGGTCTTCTTAGGTTAAATGATATTGTAAGTTACTTTTTATTTTTACCATTATTATTAATAATATATTTTTATATTTATATTTTTATACTTTTATACTTAATCTATCTGTCTATTTATAATAGAGTATTAAATATATTTAATTTTTTGATTTTATTTGCTTTACTGTTTGATTTTTATTTACCTATTATAGAGGGTCAAATAAGTTATTATATCGTTATTTTATTTTTTGTATCTTTACCTATCTATTTTTATTTATATTTTATTTGGATTATAAAAGAGCTTTTCATTTCAATTATTACTTTGTATCGTATTTGTTTTTCTAGTCAGTACAAAGTTGTAGAAAAAGAAGTGTTACTTAAATATCAATCCTATTGGACCAGCATTGCGATTTACTCCATAACATTTACTCCTGGAACTATCAGTTACTATTATGATGACAAATATTTAAAAATTAGTTGTATAAGTCAAGATCATGCTGATTCTATTATGACTTTTTTAACATTTTTTAAAAATTGTAATGAAGATAATATATTGCGCTATTGCTTGAAAAAATTTTTATTTTATAGTAGAATGTTGCAATATTATAAATAACTATGAATTTTTCTTCTTTACTTGTAAGATATTATAATTGGTATAAATATCTTGTTGTTTGTTTTTTATTATGTTTCTTTATCTTTTTTGGATTTACAGTTTTATTTCAAAAAAAAAAAAGAAACGATGTGTACACGGATTTTTTAATAAAAAAACATTTATACAAAGAGGATATAAAAAATGAAAAAAAAGACTTGGTTGATAGTCGTTTAACGGATTTGGATATTCTTTTAAATATTTTAAATAATAAACTTAATAATAAAATTAAAATATTAGAATTGACGCTATCAAAAAAAAATAGTAGATTTTTATTAGAGAGTTGTGAGTTTTTGTATGCTTATTTTATTATTGCAAATAATTTAAATCATACAGCCAAATTAGATATTATTTTAAATAAAATCGATGATGCACATATATATTTCTTAGATATGTGTTTTTTAAAAGTTGTTTATATGATACAAAAAAATAATTTTATTGAAGCTGAGAAATCTGTAAATTATTTAGCATTAATGAATCGACAGAACAAAAAACTATTTATGAATATTGACAAAAGAAAAATAGAAGCTTTAAAATATTATATTGAAAAAAACAAAAATCACTTTATAATTTATTGATTAAAGATTCTTTTTTGATTATAATATGGAAAATGCCCTGATGATGATAAAAAGAAAGTTCTTTATTTTACTTTTAATGTTGCAAAATATTTGTTTAGCGGGTACAGAAGTTGCTAAATTACATAAAGGTAATCATTTATTTATTTTAACAAAAGATTTAAAAGTGAAAAAGTATGACTTATTAAAAAAAAAAACTTTATCATCTAATAAAAGTAATTTTAAAGGTCAAAAAATACATCATGGATCTCTTGCTCTGGATGATCAATACTTGTATATAACATATGGTACAAATTTTATTCAAGTTTTAGACAAAGATACGCTGAAGACTGTTCGATATATTACATTTGATTCTAATGTTATTTATGCTCCAATTATTATTAAAGATCGTATGTTTGTAATTGATATTTATGAAACTGTATATATGATAGACTTATTAAAATATGATAAAGAAATTATTTATATCAATGTTGAGCCTGGTAAGATTCTCTTTAATTCTCGTAATTACTCATTAATGAAAATCAATGATCATAGTATATTAATTACTTTGTCTCAAGGTGCTTTAATAAGTTATGACTTTATGAAAAAAAATATTTTATGGGAAAATAATGATTATTATGATCAATATTCTTTGAATAGCTTGGGTTTTTTGTACTCAAAGCAATATTTTCGCTTTGTTGATTGCGATAAAGATAATATCGTATTAGAAGATAATAACCATAATCTTATTCTTCTTGATACAGCTTCCGGTAAATTGATTGATAAAGTTCTACTAAACAACTCTGTTCGTAATATAGTTTTACATCATGATATCTTATTTATTGTGTATAATGATTTTAATTTTGGTATTTATTATAAAAAAGATCGCTTTTTATCATTAGTACAAGTTTTAAATAATCTTGTTAAGGATGATCTATTAGGTAGGCGTTCAAATATGCTAATTAGTCGAGGAATCTTTAGTAGTTACTCAAATTATAGTATTCCCTCTACTTCTTTTTTATTTAATAATGATTATGTTTGTATAAATTTAAAAAATTGTCAATACCAATATCAATTTGATATTAAGCAAAATAAATTTAAAATTGTTAAAATAAAAAAAATTTACAATTAAAATAACAAAATAATAAAAATAAAAAAATAAAATTTTATTTAAAATTTAAAATAAATCACTGTTGCAATCTGAAGTAAATGGTTATATAATCAATGCGGGGTGATTAGCTCAGCTGGTTAGAGCATCTCGTTTACACCGAGAAGGTCATCTGTTCGAATCGGATATCACCCACCATAATAAATAAAAACAACAAAATATATGACAGAAATTACAATACAATCTCTTTTCGACAATGGAGCTCATTTTGGACATAAAAAACAAAATTTACATCCTAGTATGTCTCCTTATGTATATATTAACAATAGTAACGCTAGTATTATAGACCTTAGATATACAAAAGCTTTTTTTGATAAAGCTAAATCAACTATATCTAAAATTGTTTCCTCCGGTAAAAAGGTTCTTTTTGTTTCGACAAAACACCAAACATCAGAAGTTGTTAAACAATTTGCTATACTATGTAAAAGCCCATATGTTACTCATAAATGGCTGGGTGGTATGTTGACAAATTGGTCAACTATTTCAAAATCATTAAGCAAAATGACAAGATTTCAGATGATTATTGATAAAAATAAAAATTCCGATGATAGTAAATATACTAAAAAAGAACTACTATCTTTACAGCGTAAAGTTGATAAGATTAAAATTAATCTAGAAGGTTTAAATGATTTACTTGGTAATACTGTTGGCTTAGTTGTTGTATTTGATGTTCGTAAAGATTTAACTGCAATTAAAGAAGCTGTAAAAAATAAAATTCCTGTTTTAGGAATTGTAGACACTAATCATGATCCTTCTTTGGTTGACTATATGATTCCTGCTAATGATGATTCTGTAAATGCTGTTTCTTTATATGCATCTTATTTTGCTGATGTAATTAATGAAATCTCAGTTGCAGAATCTAATACTAAAAGAGTTATTAAAAATACTAGTAATTTTACATCAAAACATAGAAATATTGCATCGAAGCATTTATCATCTGATATAATTCAAAATTGATAATTTTACAATATAAAAATGATTAATAGCTAGAAATTTGTATAATGATATATTAAAGTAATAATTTCTCTAATTCTCATTGCTATTTTTTGATATTTGTATTAATATAAAATTATATATACGATAAAAATCAAAATGATAAATCTATCTTTGTTAATTAGTCTATCCTTGATTATTCTTGTATCTTATGTATTTATTAATTTGAATATTAGTACAGTACTAGGATATTTACTTTGTGGAATGATTGTTGGTGAAAATGGCCTGCAATATTTCAATAGCAATAATGCTTTTTTATTTGGTTGGAGTGAGATGGGAGTTGTTTTTCTATTATTTGTTATTGGATTAGAGTTGTCTTATAAAAGAATTGCTATTATGAAAAAGTATATTTTTGTATTTGGATTATTGCAATTTTTTATTACTTTCTCAATATTATTTATCTTTTTTTCTTATTTTAATAATTTAAAAATAGCTTTCATCTTAGGAGCAGGTTTTGCGATTTCTTCTACTTCTGTTGTTCTACAGATATTAAAAGAAAAAGAGATGCAAAGGGAGCAGGTTGGAAAAATCTCATTAGGTATTTTGTTATTTCAAGATATGGTAGTAGTTCCTATATTAGTGATTATGCCTCTATTAAATTCAAATGATTTATCATTTTATTATATGTTATACAGTATTTTGACTGCAATATTTAATTGTTTTTTAGCATTGGTAACTATCTTGATATTATCCCATATTTTGCGTATAGGTATTCGTGTAATTACATATAGTAATATATCTGTTAATCATGAATTATTTACTTTATTGGTCTTTTTAATTATTTTTTCAGCTGTGTTTGTCTCTGATGGATTAGGGTTACAAAGTACTTTAGGAGGTTTTGTCGCAGGGGTTTTGTTGTCTGAGAACGAATTTAAGCATCATATAGAAAAAAGTATTATTGCTATTAAAGGTATTTTATTGGGTTTGTTTTTTTTAACTGTTGGAATGAAACTAAATTTAGATTTTGTGTATAAGCATTTATCAGTCATTGTATTTTCAAGTCTGTTTTTAATGATCTTTAAATGTATTATTATCTTTATACTATGTTTTTATTTGATGAAGTATTCCCCATCTATTTCATTTAAAGCTTCTGTTTTATTGTCACAAGGTAGTGAGTTTGGATTTATTATTTTTAATACAGCTTTTAAGACTCAAATGATTAATGCCTATTTAGAGCAAATTCTATTGACTTCTATTGTGTTAACTATGGCATTTACGCCTATTGTATTTAGTTTTGTACTTTTTCTAATCAATCGTTACGTGAAACAAATTAATACTATTGATAGTATCGCTTTAGATAATAATGATCTTCAAGATCATGTTATTATTTTAGGATATGGAGTTACGGGCAAAACTATCGCTGAGCATTTATCAGCTAATGATATTGATTTTTTAGTCTTAGAATCAGACGCTAATGTTGTACGTATAAATAAACATAAAGTACGAATTTATAAAGCAAATGGAGCTAATATTGAGGCGATGAAAGCTGCAGGAATCTTGCGTTGTAAGATATTAGTTATTACTTTTGAAAATAATATTACAATTGAAAAACTTTTATATTCTTTACATAATATCGTAGAAGAGAAGTATTTTTCAATTTTTGTAAGATCTCAAAAAAATATGTTTAAAGATAAGTTAGCATCTCTTGGCGCTGATAGTGTAGTATTTGACGAAGTGGAAAGTGGTCATAGGTTATCAGAAAATATCTTACAAAAATATCAGTTGCATAGTAAAATTTTAAAAGAAGAAGAATAATATTTATAATAAATTTTTCAAAACAGCTACTATAATATACTATTTGTTTTACCAGACATTATAATTTCTTTTATTTTTAATGTTGTCTTGATTTCTTTGATAATATTATCTGAAAGCTGATACTTGATCTCTACTTTATTTAGTTGACTATTCATAGATAGTTTTCGTAATGTTTTCTCTTTTCTAATATCTTCAATTACATTTAGCATATTAGTAATTTCTTGATTTATAGTATTTTTAATTATAATTTTATCTTGAAATTTATGCCATATTCCGCATTTATGTATAGAATCAGTATATTTAAATATATCGCGCCATATAGAATCTGTGATAAATGGCATAATTGGGCCATAAGCAATCAAGCATACTTTGATGACATAATGTAATGCGTAAATTGAACTTTGTGACTCTTCTGAAGAAAATAGATTATTATCATTATATGCTCGAGTTTTTACAATTTCAATATAATAATCGCAAAAGGTATCAAGAAAAAACTTATCTAATTCTTCTCGAATTTTCGTATAATTAAAATATTTCATATAATTCTCAATATTTGTTTTAAGTTGATTTACTCTATTAATTATCCATAAATCAATTTCAAATATCGCCTTAATATCATAATTTAAATTAAATTGAGATATAAACACAGAAGCATTATGTAGTTTTTTAGTTATTTTCTTACCTATTTTAACAATATTTTCAGAATATGATGTATCTTGGCCCGGAGATGAATTTGCAGTCCAATATCTTAAAGAATCCGCTCCATATTGTTTTATGATATTAATAGGGGAGACAATATTTCCTTTTGATTTTGACATTTTAGTTTTATCTTCAGCGAGACACCATCCATGAATAAAAATATTACTCCAAGGTATTGTGTCATTATGCAAATATGATTTTAATATAGTATAAAAGGCCCAGGTGCGAATTATTTCATGACCTTGAGTTCGAAGCGACATAACATTATTGACAAATAATTGTTTTTGATTAATTTGAGGAGTTAGAGAACTTGTCCACCAGGTATCAAATACATCATTATTTAGTACAATATTATCTTTGTCTTGATTATCGGGGTATCTGCGAGAAGTATCAATAGGTGTTTTATTGGCTAATATGACTTCGTTAGATTTTGTATACCATACTGGAATATTTACTCCAAAGCTTCTCTGTCTTGATATACACCAATTCCAAGATAATCCATCTATCCATTGAAATAAAAGATTTTTCATATGTTTAGGGTGCCATTGAATTTCATTTGCTTTTTCTTTGAGTTCATTTTTAATGTGAGTAATTTTAAGCATCCATTGAGGAGAAATAATGTATTCGATTGGTGTTTTTGATCTTTCAGCGCATTTAACGCTATGGCTGATTTGAATAGATTTTTCAATATAAGGTTTAAATTCTTCTATTATAATTGCTTTTGCGGAGCAAATTTTTTGATCAATTAATTTCTTATTAAATTCTATATTAGTAGAAAATTGATTAATATTGTCAGATATTGTACCATATTTTGTAAATAGCATTTTTGTAGGTAATTTATATTTCTTCCACCAATATATATCGTTGGTATCTCCAAATGTGCAGCACATCACTAAGCCTGAGCCTTTATTTTGATCCACTTTGTTATCTGATAAAATTGGCACTTCAGTATTAATAATAGGTATAAATGCTTTTTTGTTGATTAAGTGTTGATATCTTGTATCCTCGGCGTGAAAAAAAATTGCGCTAATAGATGGTATTAATTCTGGTCGTGTTGTTGCAATCGTAACATTCTCGTTTTCGCATAAAAAATTAATATAATACATCTTCGTCTTCATTTCTATATCCTCTAGATCGGATTGAGATAATGCGGTTTGATCTTTTGTATCCCATATTATTGGACTTTCAGATCGATAGATAAGGTTTTTTTTATATAAGTCTATAAAGCTATCTTGAGCGATTTTCTGAGATAGTTCATTGATCGTTTGATACTTTAAATTTGTATCATGCGAAAGTCCCATTTCTTCAAAAATTGATTCAAATTTCTTTTCTTCTTCTGTAATTATATCTAGACAAATTTGATGAGCGTCTTCTTTATCTAAATTTCTTAAAGGCTTTTGAATCTTCTTCTCTACTAATTTTTCCGTCGGTAATCCGTTATTATCAAATCCTAATGAATAAAAGACTCTCTCACCAAATATTCTCTTATATCGAGCTATAATATCTTTTAGTATATAGCCAAAAGCTGTGCCTATATGGGGTTCGCCAGATATACTTGGTGGAGGTGAGTCAATTGAGAAAGTATAATTTTTTGCTTCATACACTTTCTCTTTTTTCCATAATTTAATTAATAATTTTTCATTTAACATATTTTATAATATTTCTATATGATTAAATTATAAAATATTCTCTGTATAAGTCAACATAATTTTTAGCTCAAATACTTGTAACATTGTTGAAATTAGCGTATTTCCCCTTAACTTCATTGTATAGTAATTAAAAAGTAATTTAAATGACTTTTGAAGGCCATAGAAAGCGTATAAAAACAAAAATATTACTTTCTATGAATTTATCTGATTTTTATGATTATGAAATTTTAGAATCTTTATTGATGTTCTGTATTCCTCGTCGTGATGTTCGAGAATATAGCAAATCTATATTAAAGTCTTGTGATAATAAATTATCTACTCTTTTATTTTCTGATACAAGTAAAATAAAAAGTATTGATTCTGTTAATGATAACTTCATCATTTTAATTAAAATTATTAAAGATATATTAATTAGAGCTATGTCTGAATCTACTAAAAATGTTAATATAATCTCAAATTGGTCTTCTCTCGTAAAATATTTAAAATTTACTATGGGGTTTTTACCCGTTGAAGAGGTTCGTATACTGTTTCTTAATCAAAAAAATTATGTAATAGCTAATGAAATTCATAGCAAAGGAGATGTATCTTCTTCTGTTATCTTAGTAAGAGAAATTATAAAAAGAGTCTTATTTCATGATGCTTCAAGTGTTATCTTGATTCATAATCATCCGAGTGGCTTTTCTAATCCCTCTGATAGCGATATTCGTGCGACAAATCATTTATTAAATGCCTTAAAAACTATATCTGTAACTTTGTATGATCATGTGATTATTACTTCTAATGATTATTTTAGTTTTCGTAATAATTTATTGATTTGATTTTCTATGATTTTTAATATAAAATGATACAAAATGTAATACATAGTGAATAGAGTTGAAAAATTAAATAAAACTTATTTAAAAGCTTTTAATGATATCTTTTTATATGATTTTATTCCAGATGAAGATTATCGTCTTCTAGTGACTTTTTTAAAAATTTCCGCTGATTTAAAGCATATAAAATGTTACTTTAAAGTAATAGGTAAAAATAATCAAGAAGAGGTTGAGGATATTAAGAAATACCTCAAAAATCATAGAGGAGTGATTCGTCATTATTTATCAAAGAGAATACATTCGAAATATACACCAGAAATTATTTTCTTTTCTGATTCTTTTGAGTATGATTATGATGATTAAAAGTCTAAGTTATCATTAAGATTTTGCTGCTCTATTGGCTAATATATCCACTTCATTGTTAAATTGATTTGTGCTATGAGCTTTGATCCAGTGCCAATTAATATTTTTTGATGATACAAGATTCCATAATTCTTTCCATAAGTCAATATTTTTGATTTTATTATTTTTCCAGTTAGTTTTTAACCAAGAGTGAATCCATATGGTAATACCATTTTTTAAGTATATACTATCAGTATATATATCTAGGTTATCGTCATTACTTTTAATTGCTTCAATAGCCGCTGTCATCTCCATACGATTATTTGTTGTGCCTGCAACTTTATTAAAATCTTTTTTGCTAACTTTATTATCTTCAATTAGTATCCAAGCCCATCCTCCATCTCCAGGATTATTGATACATGATCCATCGGTATATATTATTTTATTCATGAGTTTTGTATTTGTTAATATCAATTATTGTAGTCTTTTTAGTTTTTGTATTTTCTTCTATAAATTCTTCAAACTTTTTCTTGATTGTTAAAACTTTATATAAAATTTGTTTTTCTCTTTCAATAACAAAATTGTTTTCTGGAATTAATATAGATATTATCGCTTGATATGGAATTGAAAAAACAGTCTTCTTATTTTCAATATTTTTTGAAAAAGAAAAAGAGTTTCTGCCTATATGTAAATTCGATATTATATCCTTTTGTAAAATGACTAATATTTCTTTATTATCTTTTGTTATACCAGTATATTTATAGTGATTAGTATTAATGAGGATATTTATAGTAAAATCTGAGTTATTAAATGATTGAAGAATTTTTTTAGTGCTTTCAATCATAATTTTGTTAATAGTATCGTTCATATTAAATTGGTCTATAGAATATGATACCAAATAAAAGCTTAATTGTCTAGTTGAATTTTTGGTAAATCATCCTTTTTAGATTCTATAAAAATAATGGTTTTTGTTGATAATTCTTTATCTAACTGATCTATAAAGAAGTTCTCTCTTAATCTTGAAAATGATTTATCAAAAATAAATATATTTGCATTTTTTACTAATGCTCGTGCGATTCCTATTTTGATCTTGATATCTTCGTGAAGATTATTTGATAGAATATATTCTAATTTTTCAGTTTGCATATTTACAAATTCATATAGCTCTACCATATTTAAAATTCTATCTATTTCATATTTAGAAGGCTCAATATGAAGAAAGATATTTTTTTTGATATTTGCATTAAATATTTCTATATTTTCATTTACAAAAGATATATTGGATAAAATATTTTGTTGATTTATTTGAGTAAGATTTATATTATTTACATATATTTTTTTTATTGCTTTATTTTCGATTTTTAATAAATTTAATATCAAATATGTTTTATTTGAAATATCGTATATTGCCTTTCTTTGTCCTTTTAAAATTTCAAAATTAAAATTTATACCGTTTGTGTTAATATTTTTAAATTGTATTTTTGTTATTTGAAAATTTTTATCAATTGCATTTTTATCGATATATTTGTCATTAAGTAAATTTTCAATTGACCTATTTGCTTTTGCATATTCTTCACTTAAGTCTCCTATTGTTCTAAAAAATATAATAAATGATAAGAATATTTCAATACACTGAGTTACAGCCATTGTAATATCACCTATATCTAAAATATAATCTTTTAAAAAAAATGCTAAAAGTAAAAAACCACTAAATAAAGTAAAAATAGATAGAAATAATACAAATTCATTCTTCTGTTTCGATAATCTTTGACCCTCGGCTTTTTCATATAAATTATTTAAATGATTTGAAAAAAAACTTTTATTATCACTTCCATAGGTCACTAAAGTAAATGCATTTTTATAAGATTCCGCAATATAGTTTGTAAACTTTGATCTTTCAGATAGAAAGTTTTTTGTACTTAAAATCATTTCTCTTTGATATTTGATTGAAAAATATATCGTAGTCACAAACCAGCAAGAAATAAATAATCCGATAATTAAATTAATTTGTAATATTAAAAATATCAATCCTCCAAATATATGAGAAAATATACCAACTGTATTAATAGAATACTTTATCAAATTTACTATATTCATTAAATCGTATATGTATGTCGTTAGATCTTTACTTTGATGAGTGAAAAATTGATAATTTTGTCGACTTATATTATTTAATGCTCTATCTGCGCAATATAAGTTGATTTTTAAAGCCAAAGTATCTGAGGTGACTTTTATGATTGAACTGATAAAGGCGTATAATGAAATTGACAATAAAAATATTGAACCAAATATAAAAATATCATAGTAGGACTTATCTAAATGATTTAACATATTTTGCACTTGAGATTTATATAAAAATGCTGTATATTGCATTGAAAAAGTAGATATTATTAATATAATAACGTATTTTATATTATACCAATAACTTTGTAATAGAAATACAGGAAGTTTCATTTTTTTGCTTTTTCTATATTGTATAGATATAGAAATTAATTGCAATAAACTTTTTTATAAAAATTATAACTTAAGTCTTATAAAGTGAATAATATTCTCCTTTCTTATTTATTAGTTCTTTATGTGATCCGAATTCTTTAATTTCTCCTTTGTTTATAAAGACGATTTTATCTAATTTTTCTAGATATTTTAATTTATGAGATATAAAGATACAGGTTTTGTCATGAAAAAGTTTAAATATAATATCTTGAAACTTCCTATTCGTTATATTATCAAGAGCTGAGTTTGCTTCATCAAATATTATAATCGATCCATTTTTAGCTAATGCTCTTGCAATAGCAATACGCTGCTTCTCTCCTCCTGATAAATTCACACCACACTCAACTAATTTAGTATCATATTTTGCTGGTAATTTTGATATAAAATCATAACATTGAGCATTTTTACATATTTCATCTAATTCAGTGTCGGTAAGTAATTTAGGCAAAGAGCCAGAAATATTTTCACGAATTGTTCTAGACATCAATTGTATATTTTGCGATACCAGTGATATATTATTCATAACATCATTTTTATGAATTAAATTAATATCCGTATTATTAATAAAGATTGATTTATCTTCTACTTTCAGTAATTTCATAATGAGAGATATCAATGTAGTTTTTCCAGAGCCACTTGGGCCAACGATAGCAATCTTTTCTTTTGGTTGAATGTATAAAGATATATTTTTAAGTATTAATTTGGTATTGTATTGAAAATTTAGTTTTGATATTTTGATACTACTATTTTGAAAATGCAAGTTTTTGATTTTGTTTTTTTCTGGCTCCTCTGTTTTCGTAAATAGTTCTTTAAAGCTAAAAGACATTGTGCTATATTGATCTAAAAGTTCAGGAATGCAGTATGATATATGACAGCTTCTCCAAAATATACTAAAACTATTACTAATAGAAAATATTATATCTTCTAATGGAGCTTGAAAGATTTTATTAATGTATATTATTCCACTAAAGATAGTTATCATACCGATAATAAAGATGATTTCATATATTAATAAAATAATGAATTTGTTTCTATTATTCTTTTGAATTTCTTTAATAAAGGCTTCATTGCGCTGAATTTCTCTTTCAGTATTGAAGTAACTGAAAGTTGCAGTAGTGTTTTTCATAATTTCATTTAAGTTCGAATTGATTTCAGCTGTTAATTTCATAATATTTTGATTATATTTAATTTGTTTAGTAAAAAAAAACATCGTAATAGAAATAAAAAGTATAAACCAGGATAATAAAAATATTGATAATACGTAATTTAAATATATAAAAAATAATATAGAAAATAAAACTGGAATAAATAAAAATATTATTCTTAATCCAAACAAAAAGAACATAGGAAAGTTGGATATTTTATTTGTATGGGCAGATAGCTTTCCTGAATTAACTTTTAAAAAAAATGAATATGAATGAGATAGGGTATAAGTAAATAGGTTTCTAAAAGTAAAGTACATAGTTTGATATGTGATCAATTGTTTTACTATCTCTTCAAATGCATAAGTTAGAGACATTCCTACTATACATATAAAAAATATAACTAAATAATAGTTTAATTCTTCGCTATAAAAATTACTTGTGATCCATCTAATGCTTAAATGAGTAAAAGCTGGTATTAGAGATGAAGTCATCATTATCAGTGCTAAAATAAAGGTTTTAATTTTATTTGCTTTTATAACATTTATTATGAAGTTATATATATTCATTATTATTTGTAAATTATCATTTTATTTTATCATACCTATAAAAATCAATCAACCGATTGTCTTGTATTTAAACTGTTTTTTTTCTGAGTATATTGTGATATTTTTGTTTTTATAACAATTGATCTCAAACATAATGTTTAAAAGTTCTTTTTCCATAATTGATTTTAATGCTCTAGCTCCAGTCTTTAACTTAAAAGCTTGATTAGCAATTTCTTCTATTGCTGAGTTATCAAAGTTAATCGTGACATTACTTAATGAAAATAATTTCTTATATTGCTCTAGGATCGAGTTTTTAGGCTTTTTCATAATATCAATTAAAGTATTTCTATTTATGTCGTCTAGCGTAATAATAATAGGTATTCTACCGCAAAACTCAGGAATTAAACCATAATGAATTAAATCTTGAGTATTTAAATTATTGATAATATTTGTCGGTATACTTGTTGTGGTTTTATTATTTATAAATCCAATATTTTTACTATTTATTCGATTTTCAACAATATCTTTTAATCCGTGAAAAGATCCTGCAAAGATAAATAAGATATTTTCAGTATTAATTGAAATAACTTCTTGTGCTCCTCCGTGTCTCTTTCCATTGACGTTTGGAACATGAACAATTGATCCTTCTATCATTTTTAATAGTGCCTGTTGAACACCTTCTCCGGATATATCTTTAGCATTACCATTATCGGAATTTTTCTTTGATATTTTATCAATTTCATCAATATAGACTATGCCATACTCAGCTTTACTGATATCGTAATCTGCTGCTTGTATTAGTCTTGACATAATTGATTCTACATCTTGTCCTGCATATCCGGTTTCAGTTAAGCAAGTGGCATCAGTAGTTATCATTGGAAGGTCTAGATATTTAGCTAAATTTTTGACTAAAAATGTTTTTCCAGCTCCTGTATTACCTATGATTAAAATATTTGATTTATCTATATAGGTATCATCATCTTTTTGATTTGTGTTTGATGTGATTTTTTTATAATGATTATATATTGAGACTGATAATATTTTTTTTGCATGTTCTTGCCCTACGACAAATTTATTTAAAAATTCATATAAATCTTTGATATTGATATTTTTTAAATTTTTTAATGTTTCTTCTTTATTATTATTTTCATAAAATTCTTCCATGATTTCATAAGATAGTTTTACACATTGATCGCAGATAAAAGATTTATTTCCTGATATCATAAAAGATATATTCTTTTTATTCAGCCCACAGAATGAACATTTTTCATTTTTTTTCTCAGTCATATTATTATTAATTTTATTTATACCTATAATATAGTATTTTTTTAAAAAAATACAATAATTTATAAAATTTTTCTTTAACCTCTTGACATATTATACCAAAAAATGATATATTTTATTATAAGTGGGCCGGTAGCTCAGCTCGGTAGAGCACTTGGCTTTTAACCAATTGGTCGTGGGTTCGAATCCCACTCGGCTCACCACAAAATAATCTCATGAACATTTATTCTAAAAGCGAAATAGATAACATTTATAAAGCTAGTCAGCTGGCGGCAAAAAGCTTATCTTTTTTATATGATAAAATTGTTCCTGGTATATCAACTTATGAAATAGATGAGATGGTTTCAGATTTTGTTACCAGTAGAGGAGGTATATGCGCTTCGTTAAATTATCAAGGATTTCCAAAATCCTGTTGTATATCAGTAAATCATGTGGTATGTCACGGAATACCAAACCAAAATACTCTTTTAAAAAAAGGAGATATCGTAAATGTTGATGTTGTTGTAAAATTAAACAATTATCATGGTGATACAAGTAGAATGTTTTTCGTCGGTAAACCTTCAACATTTGCCTATAATTTATCCCTTCATACTTATAATGCAATGATGGCTGGAATTAAAGCAATAAAAATTGGCCATGCAGTTAATGATATAGGTGCTGCTATTGAAAATTATATTAACAATTGTTTTATTCGCTATTCTATTGTGGAAAATTATTGTGGTCATGGCGTTGGGTTAAAATTACATGAATCTCCAAGTATTTTTCATTACAAACAATCAGAATATCAAGGTCCTCTTATTCAAGAAGGAATGTGTTTTACAGTTGAGCCAATGATTAACTTAGGCCAAAAATACGTTAAAACTTTATCAGATAAATGGACTGTAGTGACAAAGGATAAAAGTTTATCCGCTCAATGGGAGCATACTATCGCTATTGTTGATGGTAAATATAAAATACTGACAATAGATGATAATTATAAAATACCTGTATGAAATTGAGCATAATATTTTAAAAATCTTGTTTATTTTGCTATAAAAACTTTTTACCTTTATAAAAAAATATTATAATAACTATTATGCAAGCTGATAAAATTTATTTAGGTCTTACTCGCCAACCAATGCTTTTTGGAGTTCCCTTTTATTTTGCTTTGTGGAATATTGTTGCTACTTTGGTATTATTTTTAAATTATGGATTATTAAGTTTTATCTTAGGATTTATAGTACATACTATCTTTTATAGTCTTAGCATATATGATCCTTATTATCTCGATATTCTTCTGATAAAATACTTTTATTTATTTTTTAGAAGAGATATTTTGTTAACAAAAAAAAAAAAATATTATTCTTGAGATTGAAAATTTTTTATTTATAAATTTTTTTGATATTATCATTTATAATTTTATATATAATTATGAGAAGATTTTATTATGAAACGGATGGAAAGAAAATTGAGTTTTATCTTGGCGCGCCCTCGCCTGATACTCGTAATGTTTTATTTTTTCAAGCCAAGCATTTACAAAATAGTCAAAATATTGAATTTCCTGGGGAATTGATTCAATCCTTAAATAACTTATTTTTATTAAGTAAAAAGTATAAAATTCGATTAGATCAATTATGTGCATATATTTTAACTGAAGAGGAGTTATAAAATTTTTTACTCAAAAATTCTTAGTTTGCTTTTTATATTTTTGATGATAAAATGTAATGATTATATTAATAATAAATGAAAATCGAAGGTGAAGTAAAAAATATTTTATTTTTTAATGAAGAAAATGGGTATACTGTTTTTTCTTTATCGTCTTCTGAGGGAGTTGTGACCGTTACTGGAATGGTGCCAAAGTTATTTGTAGGAGAAGAGGTTGAGGTTGAAGGATACTTTGTTGAACATAAAAAATATGGTCAACAGTTTATCATTGAATTTTGTAACAAGGTATTACCTACATCGGAGAAAGGTATAGTTCGTTATTTATCTTCCGGTTTAATTAAAGGCATTGGTCCTGTATTAGCTTCTAAGATGGTTAAAAAGTTTGGTAAAGATATTTTTAAGATTATCGAAGAGAATTCAAATAGATTATTTGAAATTGAAAAACTTGGTCAAAAGAAGATAGATATGATATTACAATCATTTCAGGAAAATAAAAATATTCAATCAATCTTAATTTATCTTCACTCTTATAATATTGGGCATAATTTATCTATGAGAATTTATAATTGTTATCGCGAGAATACTTATGATATTTTACAAAATAATCCTTATGATTTGATTCATAATGTGGGGGGAGTTGGTTTTAAAATGGCTGATGAAATTGGCTTAAAATTAGGTATTGCGCCAGACTCTGATTTAAGAATTACGGAAGCAATTAAATATATTTTTAATACTTTAATTAATAGTTATGGTCATACTATTTTACATAAAAATATTATTTTAAAAAACTTAAAAAAAATAGTTGATGTAGAAGATCAAAAGTTTGAGGATAACCTAAATGAGATGGTTATAAACAATCAAGTTAAGGCAATTGAAGTTAAAAACGAATACTATTATACTTTAAATATTATTTATACTTTAGAAAAAAGTATTTATCTAAAAATAAAAGATATTGCCGATCAAGAATCTAATATTCAATATGAGTTTAATCAAATTGAAAATTTAGTAAATACACAATTCCCCACTGTATCTATCGATCAAAAAGAAGGTATTTTATCTTTTTTAAATAGTAATTTTGTCGTGATTACTGGAGGCCCCGGAACTGGTAAGACCACTTTGATTAAAATTTTTGTTATGATTGCAAAAATGTATAACAAAAGTATTTTATTATGCGCTCCGACCGGTAGAGCTGCTAAGAGATTAAGTGAGGCAACATGGAGTTCATCTAAAACTATTCATAGAATGCTTGAATGGAATCCAAATTTAAAGAAGTTCAACTATAATAAATTAAATACTTTAAAGCAAGATATTATTATTATTGATGAATCTTCTATGATAGATGTTTATCTAATGAATCATCTTTTAAATGCTATCAACGTAGGAACAAAAGTTGTTTTTGTTGGAGATGCCGATCAACTTCCATCTGTGGGGCCTGGAAATTTATTGTATGATTTTATCTCTCTCTTTTCAAGTAATGTAGTAAAATTAAAAAAGATTTTCCGTCAAGCCTTAAATAGTAAAATTATTTTAAATGCGCACAAAGTTAATAAAAAAATGTCATTTAATTATAATACAAATGATGAAGATGATTTTATATTTTGTAAAGATGAGGATTATGATGACCAATATTTAAATTTAATTCTTCATCGATTTCCAAATATACAAATATTATCGCCAATGCAAAAGGGCTCTTATGGAGTGAAGTCTTTAAATGAAGTTTTACAAAATAAATTAAATTCAAACAGAGGTCAAAAAACAATTATCATAGGTAATAGAGAATTTAGAGTAGATGATAAAGTTATTCAATTGATTAATAATTATGATGTGAAGGTTTTTAATGGAGATATGGGTGTTATTACAAATATTGATGAAAATAAGGTTTATATTAATTTTGATGATATATTAGTAGAGTATGAATATAGCAATCTTGATCAGATCACCTTAGCTTATGCTATTACGATACATAAGTCCCAGGGTTCAGAGTATGATTATGCAATGATTTTCTTAATGAGAGAGCAATATATTATGTTAAATAAAAATTTAATTTATACAGCTATTACTCGCGCCAAAAAGAAAGTGATTATTATTGGAAATAGTGAAATTATTACTGCTTCTATCAAAAGCAAAGAAAGTAAAAGGTTATCTATTTTAAGTTTATTTGAAGAAGGAGATATAAGTTCAATGTTGCAATCGTAACATTTTATACTAAAGAGTTTTTTACAGAAGTATTGATTTTAAGATTTAAGCTTAAATTAAAGTATTTTTTTATATTAATCATCTCTTCCTCTATAATTTTTTTATTTTGTATTAGATTATTATCATCGCTTTCTACTATTATTTCATCGTGAATTTGTAAAAGTATTTTTCCATTTATTAAACGCTGCGAAATTCTATTCATAGATAATTTCATAATATCAGCTACGCTACTTTGCATCGGAGCGTTCATCGCAATACGCTCCCAGTTACTTTGTTCCATATTAATATTTATGTGTCTATTAAATATATTTTTTATAAATCCTTTTTCTTTGTTTTTTTGAATAACTTTCTCCATAAATGGTTGTATCTCTGTATATTGCGCATTATATTTTGCTAGATATTGTTTTGCATCGTATAAACTAATTTTTAATTGCTGAGCTAAACCATAAGTCCCCATGCCGTATATAATACCAAAATTAATAGCTTTTGCTTTATTTCTATTTTCTTTTGAGTTATCTTGAAAAATACTTTTTGCAGTTTTACTATGAATATCTTCATCATTTTTAAATGCTTCATTCATCTGTGTGATATTAGCTATATAGGATAAAATTCGTAATTCAATTTGAGAATAATCGGCGATTATAAATGATTTACTTTTGTCTGAAATAAATGCTTGACGAATAATTGGCCCTCTTGGAATATTCTGTAGATTCGGATTTAGTGAGCTTAATCTTCCTGTATTTGTAAAAGTTGATAGAAATGTTGAATGAATTCTAAAATTTTCATCACATGATGAGGCTAAAGGATCACTGTATGTGTTTTTTAGCTTAGATAAGTGGCGCCATTGCAAAAGTAAATGAGCTATATTGTGATTCATCGATGCTAGTTGCATTAAGACATCAACATTTGTGCTATATATACCACTTTTCGTATTTTTTTTTATAGGTGTAATTTGCATATGCTCAAATAATATATTTGATAATTGTTTAGGAGAGTTAATATCAAATTCAATCTTGGACTCTTTAAATATTTGTTCTTTTAGTTGAGAGAGCTCTTTTTCGATTTCATTCGAAATTTCATTTAAAGTCTTTACATCTATTTTGATTCCTGCTTTTTCCATATCAAAGAGAACTTTAATGTATGGGCGATCGATATATTCATAAAAATGATATTGGTATTTGTTTTTATAGCGAAGTTTATTAAAAGTATCATATAAGTTTAATGCATTATATTTTTGAAAATGTCCAATGGATTTATAAAATTCATCACTATCTTTAAAATATGTATTTTCTTTTCCGATAGATGTAGAGTAATTTAATACCATAAGATCGTGCCATCCAATAAAAAATGATTTTTGTAAATTATATTTATGCAATAAGTGCCAGATTTGTTTTATATTGACTCCAATTTTTTCTATATGCGAAAAGGACAAAATCTGAATTAGTATATCATTTGTTTTTGTTAATACAAATTGATCTTTTTGAAAAATATTGCTATCAATTGAAAATAAATCATTTTTTTCAACTGCAATTGATATCCATTCTATAAAGCGTTTTTTTTTTACTAAAGTTTCTAATTTAACCTCTTGAGGTATAATTTCTCGAGCACCATATTTCATTTGTAAAATATTGATTTTATCATATATAGATTCAAATTCATAAAAACTTAATATTTTTTGAGTATTAGTTAAATCCTTTAAAGACCATTGTTGAAGTTCAAAATTACCAATATCAATTTTATCATATAGCGTCACAAGTTTTTGTGATAAGAATGCCTGTTCTTTTCCTTCTATTAATAGTTTTACAGTTCGTGGCTTTTCAATATTGTCGATATTTTTATATATATTTTTAAGTGATTTAAATTTTGAAAGTAATTCGACAGCGGTTTTAGGACCTATTGATTTTACGCCAGGAATATTATCTGAGACATCACCTACTAAAGATAAATAATCGATTACTTGATTTGGCTCTACTAAAAGTTTTTTCTTAACATTTTTACAGTTATATGTTATTTTCTTCATAGAGTCATACATAACTGTCTTTGAGTTGACTAATTGCATGAGATCTTTATCTGATGATATAATGATACATTCACAATGGTCTTCATATTTTTTACATAATGTTGCAATCACATCATCGGCTTCATATCCCGTTATATCTAAAAATTGAATTGATAAAGCCTCGACGATTTCACGCGACCTTTTAAGTTGATCACTTAATTCTGGCGGAGTGGATGATCTATTTTGTTTGTATTGATCGTATAGATCATGACGAAAGTTCTTTTTTCCGCTATCAAATACAGATATAATATATTCGACTGAATCTGTGACAAGAAAAGAGATAAGCATTTTAGCAAAGCCATATAATGCTCCAGTGGAGATACCTTTTGAATTTACTAGATTGGGTTGAGCATAAAAAGAACGAAATAGTAGGCTTGATGCATCTATGATATAAAGTTTTTTCATATAAAATTGTTATTGGTATATTGTATCATAAAAATATAAATTATATATTCTGTATTTTGTATTATTTTATATAAAATAGTAATTTTTTTACTAATTTGATAAGAATATAAGATATAAAAAGAATTAACCAAATGACAAATTTATATTTTGATAAAGTTTGATAATATAATAGTATTGGAAATATCAATAATATTGAAGATATTAGCATTTGATAAATGTTATTTGATATCTCGTAAGATAAAATTGCTGGAAATATAAATAAACTGATAGTACCTGCATTACCCATTGGAAGTAAAATAGGTAATAACAATGAGCTAATTACAATAACTTGATTTTCAACTGATATCAATTGATAAGATTTAATTTGATCAATTTGCACATTTCCTAATAAAACATATTGCGCAAAACTTTTTCTTTGTAGCATAATAAATAAACTTATAATTGTTAGCAGTGCAATATGAAAATATGTGAATGAGATATGTGTTCCAAATAAAATTCTAGAAAAATTGATATCATCTTTTAATACTAAAGCGATAATTGTTAAAGTTTGAGATGAAATAATTAAATTTGTATTATTAGCTTTTCCAAGAAGTGTAAGTATTGTAATATACAAAGTCATTACTAAGAATATTGCTAGAAATGAGTCAATACAAAATGCGGAGTATAATACAGAGGCTAATAGTAGAGAGTGAATCATACCATCTATAAAAAATGACATATTTAACCATAATAACATACAACTAGAAAATGATATTCCAAAAGATAGTAGGAAAAAGAAAACTATATCTATGATCATAGTATTAAATAGATTACAGACATAATTAATAGGTATATAGCAAATGAGAAACCGGCATCGGATGTAAGACAAGTGTAGGCAAAAAAGTAACCAAGATATATCATGGTGATAATAGATAAAACCCATATCATAGGAGCTTTAAAAGGCCTTTCTTGTTTTGCATAATAGACTCGAAAATATAATACAAGAATACATGCTATGATATAATCTGTAATTGCTGATAAAGAAGCGATTTCATACATTCTATCTATCGGTAGCACTTGACTAACAATAATAGAAATAATCGCAGAAAACCATATTGCATTTGAGGGAACTTCATTTTGATTTATCTTAGTTAAAAATTCAGGAAGCAATTTATCTTCTGCTAAAACAAATATAACACGAGAACTAGCGTATAAACAAGCAAAAACGACAGACAGCATACTCATCGCCGCACCTATAGAAATGAAGATGGATAATAAAATATAGCCTTTTATTCTAATTGCGTATGATAAAGATGATTTATTATCTATCAATAAAGAGTAATGAGTAGAGGCGGCCAAAGTAAAAGAGATTAACATATAGACTATAGTAGTGATCACGATTGATATAATAATTGCTATACTGATATCTCTAGATGGATTTTTAGCTTCTTGAGAGGTATTTGCCAATGAAGTAAAACCGGTAAATCCAAAATATACTAGCGCAACTCCTGTTAATACTCCATTCCATTTTTTTTCTGGTACTAATACCATATTATCTGAGTTGATATGGAACATAGCAAAAATGATAAATGTAATTATAACAATAAATTTAATTGCAACTAAGCTATTATTGATTATTTTATTTGTATTCATTCCTTTAGAAACTAAGTTAGCCGAGAAGAGTATTACAATCAGTGATGGTAAATTAATAATTCCCCCAGAGACTGAGTTATACTTTATTACGTCTGGAATATAGGGCATATTGATCGAGCGTAGTAATTCTTCTAAATAAGCAGAGAAGCCAATTGATACAATAGATGACGAAAACGATAATTGCCCTAATATACATACAAACATTATCCAACTAAAGAAGCGGCCAAATGCTATGTAACTATAAGAATAAATACCTCCAGAACAAGGTATCATAGCGGCCAATTCGCAGTAAGGCAAAGCTACTAGTATACAACCAAGACCTGCTAATAAATAAGATATAAAAATTCCAATTCCTGTATATTTAGCAATTACATCTCCCACTTGAGTCATAATTCCTCCTCCGATACATCCTGCGAGACCCAACATAATCAGGTGTTTTAATTCAAGTGTTTTTTTTAAGTTCGCTTTTTTTATATTGATGCTTTTAATCACTAATATAATTTTTAAAAGTATTATAATAGAAAAAACTTACTTATACAATAGTATAATTAAATATATCAGCAAAAAAGCAAAAATATACTGGTAAAAAACAAAGATATTTTCAGATAAAACTGCATTTATAGCAAAAAAGTATAATAAGTAAAATATTGCTAAACAAGATAAAGAAAATAAAAATGGCGCTTTAAAAGGCCTTGGTTCCTCAGCATAATAAATTCTAAAGTACATTGCTAAGAGACATCCAAATAAGTATGTAAAGATAGCGCATAAAGAGGAAATCTCAATCAGTTGATTAAACGAAAACAATTGTGATAACATAACTAATATAGCGCTAAACCACAAAGCTCTTTCAGGAACGTTATTTGAGTTTAGTTTTATGAAATATTCTGGTAAAAGTTTATCGGACGCGACTATAAAAATAATTCGAGAACTAGCATATAAACAGGCAAATATAACGGATATCATACTTAATACAGATCCAATTGCGACAATAAATGCAATAATATGATAACCTCTAAAATTTAATGAAAATGCTAAAGATGCGTTTGATGTTAATACTGAATAATGAAGTGATGTTGCTATTACAAAGGATATGAGCATATAAATCACAGTTGATATTGCAATAGATCCAAGTATTGCGAGAGGTAAATCTCTTGAGGCATTTTTAGCTTCTTGAGATGCCGTCGCGACAGATGTAAATCCTGTAAAAGAGAAATATAAGATTGATACGGATTTAAATACTCCATTCCATTTATGCTCTTCGTGTAACATAATATTTTCATAAGATATATCAGAGATTGAAAATATAAGAAATAATATTAAGACTATAAATTTTGATAACACTAAAATAGTATTGATATTTTTATATTGATTAATAGTTTGAGATAATACTCTTGTGCATAATATAATAATAAATATTATAAATATACTTTGAAAGTATTGATTTGTAATGCTATTGGGTAATAACTCTTTTGTATACTCGGCACAACTGATCGAGACAGCGGCGCATGATGTGATTAACTCTCCGATAACAAAGCTTAACATTATCCAGGCAAAAAATCTTCCAAAGGAATAATATCCATATGAGTATAATCCGCCCGAGCAAGGTATCATTGATGCTAGTTCACAATAAGGAAGGGCTACTAACATACATCCAATACCCGCTAACAGATATGATATCACAATGCCAGCTCCTGTATATTGATGAATTTCTTCTCCTACTTGAGTCATGATTCCGCCGCCGATACAAGCGGCTAAACATAAGATAAATAAATCCTTAAATGTTAAAGCCTTTTTAAGGTGGCTTGATTTTTTTTTTTTAAATATTGACATTTTATTAATAGTAACAATAATATTATTATCATATGAAAAAAAATACTTTTCAACTGAAAAATAAAAAAATTTTTTAAAATCTATTGAAATGATTTGAGATATGTATTACAATCTAAAAAAATTATTAATTAATAAATGGCATTACAATTTCAAAAGGAACAATTCTTTGGAAGAGGGACTAGAAAAGCTTCTGTAGCTGCGGCTTGGGTCACTAAAGGTAAAGGATCAATATTTATTCGTGTTAATTCAAAAAATGTTGCACTCAATGATTACTTTAAATCTGTTCAGATGGAAATAGATAAAATTTTAAAACCATTGGTTTTACTTAAAATAGAAAGTCAATACGATATTATCTGTAGGGTTAATGGAGGAGGGTTAAATGGCCAAGCTGACGCTGTATCATTGTCAATCGCAAAGGCATTATCAAAAATAGATAATAACTTTAGAGAGACATTAAGATTTTATGGCCTATTGACTACTGATGCTAGAAAAGTTGAATCTAAAAAACCTGGTCAATTAAAAGCGCGTAAAAGCACCACCTTTAATAGACGATAAAATTTTCAGAATACTCTTGATAAAATACTAATTATTTATTATAATGTAATTGGCTTAATGGCAGAGTGGTTATGTGAAGGACTGCAAATCCTTTTACGTCGGTTCAATTCCGGCTTGAGCCTCCATATAATTAAATTATCAGACAATTTATGGTTTTTTATATTACTATAATCTTATCTTGAACTTTTTCTATGACGAAACTTGTGTATAAAATTCTTCTAACCAATCGCGAGGAGAATCACTTCCTATCTCTGATATAATATTATTAAGTATATTAACGTTTTTTGTTGTTCCTGATAATATATATATAAATTTTTGTAATTTACTTAAATCTAATTTTGCCACTACTGCATTATTTTCTTGCTTTATCAAGAAATATCGACTTTTGATTGCTGTATTTAAAATTAAATCCAGCTCTCTATTACTTAACATAAACGCAGTTTTATATGCAGATGTGGCTTTGGGGTTTGGAAAGAAGATTTGTGTAGCGGTTTGTTGAATAATTGTTGCATTGATCGAGCTATTAACTGCATCTTCAACGCTTTGAGTCGCAAATATAACTATTGCATTCTTTTTTCGTAAAATTTTCAACCAGTTTTGAATCTTAGGTGCAAATATATCATTATTAATTAAGGCCCATGCTTCATCCAAGACTATAATCGTTGGGGCTCCATCTAAAGAAGTATTAATTCGATGAAAAAGATATAATAGCACAGAAGGAAGCACTATTTTATTATCAAGTAGGTACTGCATTTCAAAGCCGAAAATACGGTTTTTTTCAAAATCAATTTTATCTAATGCATTATCAAAAACTTTTCCATATGATTCATTTTTAGTCCATAGTTTTAGTTTAGATGTAATGTTATCTTCCTGTTCAGTTTCAAGAAAGCCCATTAAATTAGTTAAATTACGATCTTGTTGAAGTAATTTAAAATTTCCTTCAATAGCTTGATTTAAAAAAGTAATATCTTTTGAAGTTGGATTATATTTTAGACTTTGCGCTAAAGATACCAGCCACTCTAATAAAAAGGCTCTGTTATAGGTTGTGTCTTTTAATTGTAGAGGGTTAAAATCGCAACATTCATTTGGATTAATAACATTATATTTACCGTGAATAGAGCGAATAAAAATTTCTGCTCCATGGTCTTTATCAAAGAAAAACATTTTAGGTTTAAATTTTTGCGCTTGCACGCATAGAAAATTTAATAATACTGTCTTTCCTGCTCCAGTTGGTCCTATAATCACTGTATGTCCAACATCATTGACATGAAAATTAAAATAATATAACGTATTGGATACTGTAGTAAATATTGTCAAATAATCTCCCCAAAATGTTCTTTTATTATTGCCCATAGGATACATATGTAATGAAGCCATACCTGATAAATTTAATGAATTGATTAATTTTAATCTTCCACTTAAATGATGATTGCCCGGAAATTTAGTCCAAAATAAAGCTTCTAAATTTGTGGATTCAATAATATGACTAAAACCTCTATTGATTAATCTATTAATTACATTTGATACCGCTATATTTACATCGCTTTCTGTCTTTCCAAATACTTCAATTGCCATACTATGATAGCCAAATGATACCTCATTGCTATTTAAAGATTCGATCGCATCATCAATATCAAATATTTGAGTTTCAGATCTATCTGCAGTCGATTTTAATCTACTTTTTCGTATATCCATATCATTAATAGCATCATTTTTATTGATACACTTAAAAATATGAGTAATGATAGCTTCACTTGGAATATTTAATAATCCATCTAATATACCCGCGCCAGAAAATTTTGGATATTCACTATTGGTGATAATTTTAAATAACTTTGTATTACCATGATGTTCTATGACTCCATAGTCATCAAAGATTTCTATATTACTATTTGAAATAGTATTGGATATATCATGAGAATTTAAAATTATTTCTTTTTTCTCTCCTCCGTTTGCTAACATATAGAGAAAATTTACAATACCTGAGTATAGATTATTATCCTTGTTATAAGTATTTAATAATTCTGCATTATAATTATTTAAAGACGATAATAGATTAAACGACACATTATGTAAATTTTTTATAAAATAGTCTTTATTAGAACTATTAATGTTATTTACTTTTAGCAGAATGGAAATAAATATTTTGTTTTCAAACGCGGCTACTCCAACATATGAGTTATTCCACTCCTGTTGTAAACTTTGAATCAGATTATTATATTGAATCGTATTGATTTTTTTAATATTTAGTTGATTTTTGCGTCTAATTGTATGTATATATATTGTAATATCTGATACGGCAAGACTTTTATATATATTATTTAATATTTTTTTTCGTTGCTCTAATGTTGCATCATCTTCGGTTTCAAATGATATACCTGATATTGCAATTGTTTGTAAGATATAGCCTGAATTTAAATAAATAGTATTTTCATTAATATGTTGATTATATAACAGAAATTTTTTAAAATCAGTCTTAAGCATCTTTAGCATTTTTTCTGTTAACATATAAATATTTGTTTTATGTAAAATTATATAAACAAATTTTAAAATAATAATTTTTTTTGATAAATTATGATATTTTCTTATCAAAGTTGTTAATAGAACATGATTGTTTATAATTTGATAATTATCTTATTAAACATAGTATTTTTTTTTTTTTTTTATAAATATAGATTTCAGGTTGGTCTAATGATTTTTTATAGTAGGATTATCTCAAATTTAATAATAAAATTTATGAACAAAGATAAAATTAGCATTATAGGAGCTTATGAGCATAACTTAAAACATATTGATGTTATATTTTATAAATATCGTTTTAATATAGTGACGGGATTAAGTGGGTCTGGAAAATCATCTTTAGTTTTTGATACTTTATACCAAAAAGGTCAAAAAGTATTGTTAAATTCTTTGATTACTTCTGGTAAATATTTCTTGGAACTAAACGGAGCTATCAAAGTTAAGAAAATTAAAAATTTAAGTACGGTTATTTCAATTAGCCAAAAAGGTATAGGAAAAAATTCGCGCTCAACTTTAGCCACTATGCTTGGTATCTATTCATACTTTCGAGTTCTATATACAGTTTATGGAGAAGTATTTTCTCCTGTAACAAAAGAAAAAATCACTCTTTATTCAATTAATCGTGTCAAAGAATTATTATATAGATTAAAATCCAATAATTATAGTTTTTGTTTATCAGTATTTGATAAAGTGAGTCATAAAATTAAAAATTATAATATGAGTACTATCTTAAGCAATAAGAAATATACTCAATTTTTAGATATTGAAAATTTATTTGAAACTTATATTAATATCGATAGTTATATTACAGAAAAAGATTTAGAGATTATTATTGAAAAAATTTTTTCAATTAATACTGGTTTTTTTGTTTTAAAACTTTCAAAAACCACTTATGATAAATCTCAAGATTTATTAAGTAATTTTAAATATTATTCTCATCAAGAAGAAGTATTTATTCCAATTGTTTATAAGGCCAAGTGTTTAAAATCAGATTTTTTTATTGATAGAATTTCTTCTAGCTTATTTTCTTTTAATACAAAGATGGGAGTATGTGAAGCATGTGAAGGCAGCGGTTTAACTAAAGTATTTAGTCCTTCTTTAATTGTATCAAATAAGTCTTTATCAATTAATCAAAATGCTTTGTCGCCATGGAGTATTTTATCTCAATCATTTAAAGACACTTTAGTTAGTTTGTCAAAACACTTTAATTTTTCTCTTGATGTTCCTTTTAAAGATTTAGATGACAATGTAAAGAAAGTTTTATTTTATGGAAGTAATGAAATGATTGAGTTTACATATCATATTAATCAAGGCAATAACATCAAACAAAAAAAAATAAAAAGTATTTTTGGAGGTGTGATTTTAAGTTTACAAGAAAAATTAAGAAAAACAGATAATACAAATATTCAGGATGATATATACAGATATATGATAGATGGAAAATGTTCTGTTTGCAAAGGTTATAGAATCAATACAAATGCTCAAACTATTAAAATTGCCGGTAAGCATATAGGAGAGGTATTGGAGATGCCTTTGTCGGATACTATTTCTTTTATTGATAATATAAAAAAAATCGTTCATGAGGATCATATTGCTATTTTAGATGAAATAAAATATAAAATATGCAAAATTCAAGAATTAGGTATGAGTTATTTATCATTAGATCGTCGGACTAATACATTATCAAATGGTGAATTACAAAGACTAAAGTTGACTAATCAGTTGTTTTCAGGATTAACTGATATTATTTATGTGTTAGATGAACCATGTGTTGGTTTACATGATCATGATAAAGAAAAAATCATTCATATATTAAATGAATTAAAAAACGCGGGGAATACTATTATAGCAGTTGAGCATGATGGTAATATTTTAAGTCATGCTGATCATATTATTGATATTGGTCCTTATGCAGGAAAGCGAGGTGGTGAAGTTGTCGCAACCGGAACATTGCAAAATATTATGAATAGTGAAAAAAGTATTACAGGACAATATTTATCAGGAAAAAAGGTTTTAGCTAGACCTTACGGTAGGAAAAATCTTTCTAAATTAAATAAAATTGGCCTCTATCAAGCCTCAGGATTTAATCTAAAAAATATAGATCTTGAAATATATGAAAATGCTATTAATGTTATTACAGGAATTAGTGGATCAGGTAAGTCCACTTTAATTAATAAAACTTTGTATTCAGCTATTAAAAATTATATTGATCCAAAAAATTGTGAATTTAGTCATTCATATAAAAGTTCTCTTAATTTTGATTTAATAGATCGTATAATAAAAATTGATCAAAGCGCAATATGCAGAACTCCTAAATCAAATCCTGCTATATACATAGGACTTTTTACTAAAATTCGTGATTTTTTTGTTGAACTTCCTGTTTCTAAAGAAAATAAAATGACCGCCAGTATGTTTTCTTTTAATGTAACAGGAGGAAGATGCGAGTATTGTAAAGGAGATGGATATCATAAGATAGATATGCATTTCTTACAAGATAGCTTTATTGAATGCGATGTATGTAAGGGGCAACGATATAACTCCAATACTTTAAAAATCAAATATAAAAATAAATCTATTGCTGATATATTAAAAATGAGTGCTATAGATGCTCTGGAATTTTTTAAAGATATTCCTTCAATTAGATTTTATATTCAAATATTATGTGATATAGGATTGGATTACATTCATTTAGGTCAACCGGCTAATTCTTTATCTGGTGGAGAATCGCAAAGAGTAAAATTAGCAAAAGAGTTATCAAATATTAATATGCAAAATAGTTTGTATATTTTTGATGAGCCAAGCACTGGTTTACATATAGATGATATTAATAAACTTATAAAAATATTTGATATGTTAGTCGAAAATAATAATACAGTTGTGATTATTGAGCATAATCTAAATATTATCTCTATCGCTGACTTTATTTTTGATATAGGGCCAGATTCTGGAGATAAAGGAGGGGAATTAGTCGCCCAAGACACTCCTGAAAATTTAGCAAAAAATTATAATACTCACACCGCTAAATCTTTAAAAAAGTTTTTTAATAGAAAGTTTTAATAATATAAGTCTTTGATTTTAGTTTATAATCTATTTAAAAATTCTTATCTTCATCTTCATCTGATATTTCTTCATCTAAAATAAATTCGTCATCCATATTATTGATGTGCTTTTTATTGTTATTAGATCTTGTTGTTTCTAAAGTAAATTCGTCATCTATATTTGATTTATAACTTGAGATCTGCCCCGCGGCATTATAATTTGGGGCCTGTCCCGCTGCATCCACTGAATTAAAGTCTTGAGAAGTTAAATCATTGTCATTATTGCGGCCACGTTGTCTATCGTCTAATACTATTAAATGATGTCCAGATTCTTTGATAGTAATTTCTGTTGATGTCTTGGTTTCGTTTTTTACTTGATCTAAGTATTTTTGATATTGTAATTTTCCGCAAATAAATATTTGTGATCCTTTATTGACCATTTTTTCCACAATAGGAATGATTTTACTATTTAGTATGACAATTTTGTGCCATTGAGTTTCTTTAATTAACTCTTGAGTAGCTATATTTCTTCTTACATCTGTAGTCGCTATACTTAGTGTTGCTAATCTTGATCCTGATTTAGTATTAAAGAATTTCGGGTCTTGTCCAACTCTTCCTATGAGAGTGATTTGATTAAATGACATTTGATTTTTTGTTTATTCGATACATTTTAGCATAATAAAATTTTTATGCAATAGAAATTCAATTATATTATAGATCCAAATGTCAATATAATGCTAAAAATGATAAATAATATTATTAAAGTTAGTATAACTTTCCTCAATTTTCTATCAGGAATAAAAGAGGCTAATATAATCCATGCAATAGGATTAACTAACAGAAATGCGATTACTTCAGGAAACATGAGATATAAGTATTTATGTATTGGAGTGGTGAAGTCTGCTAATCTAGTATCAATCTTTCCTGTAATGTGGTCTCCTTTAATCGGACCAAAAAATCTTGAATCATAGCTACCTGTTCTATTGTCTCCCATACAGAAATATTCGTCTTTTGTTAACTCAATTTCATCAAAGTTCATTTCATAATCTATATCTGTATTGAAAATAATATTATATTTCTTATTATTATTTTCTTCTTCGTATAGATCTGCAAAAAACGAATTTCCATAGTGATCATAAAATTTTTTATTTTTACACACTAATCTTCGCTCGATTGGCTCACCATTAATATGTATTAGATTATTTCTTATAGAAATTTTATCACCAGGTATCGCTATTACTCTTTTACAATAATAGATTTGTATTCTAGATTTCTCTTGCAATGATATTTGTAATTCCTCGGGGACAAAGGCAAACTGTATAATATCTCCTCTATTTGGTTTACTGAATTGAAAGTCAGAATCAAATAACTTGAGATTACCATTTATGATCTTAGAATCAAATAACTTGAGATTATCATTTATGATCTTAGAAGTAAATAACCTGGGATTATCCTTTGTAATAAGTCTTATTATATAATTTAGATGAGTAAAAGAATAAGTATTGTATCCATATGCAAATTTTTTCGATATAAACATTTGAGATGGCTTTATTGTTGGAAACATTGAAGTTGTTGGAATTATTGGAGGTTCAACAATAAAGTTTATAAAAAATATTATCATTGGAGTGGAAAACACCCAGGCAGAAAGTTTTCTTATCATAATAAAATAATTAAATATACAATTAGATATATCATGTAATCTTTTATTAGTCAATAATTCTCTTATTTGTTTTGCAACAATTGTTTCAGTCTGTATAATTATTATATGATAAAAATCAGATTTATATTTTACTTTGCTCTCTGCTATTATTCTATCTTATTATATAATTTATTTTGTAGTGCCTTTAAGGAGGATTATAAATTAATTTCATTTCTATCTATTGCTAATGATAAATATCAAATATCAATTAATCTCTTGTTTGAAAAAACTTTTTATGCAAATTACTTATTCTATGATGAAGATTTTAACTTTAAAGATTATAAATATATTTTCATTGATAATTTAATATCAAAAGAACCTCCATTTGCATTATTTAATGATAAGAGTGTATTTTTTAAACAACACTTTTCTTTATATACTGATGTGATGAAAGCTCATGATTTAATAATCTATACAAAAGGTATGATGCAATATGAATATGACAACAATACTTTATTTATTATTCAAGATGATTTATTATGCAATGAGTTACTTATTATATTTACCAATCAATATATTAAAATTAATGATATCACTGTTAATAGAAAATATCTTTTTGATGCAAATACCGTCTTCGACACCATTCAAAATGAATTTTGTACCTTATCTCACCATAAAAAATCATATCCTTATAAAAATATCTTAGATTTAATATAATTTAGTTGATATCTCCTTAAGAATTATATAATATTATCTCAAAAAGTTTTAAAGGTTATGAAGATAGAATATGATTATACAAACATTTTTCGAGAAATCATCGATGGCCAGGCTCCTTGTAAAAAATATAAAGAAACAAAACACACTTTAGTTATCTTTGATATAACTCCTAAATTTAAAACTCATTTATTGGTGTTGCCTAAAGAAAGTTATATTAACTTTCATCATATGATGGGAAGTGCGCCTCAGGAGGAAATACTAGATTTTTTTTATACAATTAACAGTATTATTAATAGTACTGATTTAATAAAAGGATATCAGATTTATTCTAATACTGAAAAAAATCATGGCCAAGAGGTTGATCATTTTCATATGCATTTAATAAGTCATTTTAAAGTATAAATGTCTCGTTGCTTTGAGTATCTAAGTTAAGGTTTTCAAATATATTTAGCCTAAAAATCACTTAGCCCTAATCATATCATAAGCCCTCAAAGCCTCTTTTCTTGACTCACTTAAACATACAATAGGTTTTGGATAATTTTTCACAACGCCATTCCACTCCCAAGGACTAAATAAATATTGATCAGGAACATTTTTCAACTCCGGCACAAATTTACGAGTATACTCTCCTTTTGGATCAAATTTTTTTCCCTGCAGCACCGGATTAAAAATACGAAAATACGGAGCGGCATCAGCGCCAGATCCAGCAACCCATTGCCAACCAAAACTATTACTACCTAAATCAGCATCAAATAAATATTCCCAAAATATATCCCTTCCTAAATGCCAATGTATCATTAAATTTTTCACTAGAAAAGAAGCTACAATCATACGCACTCTATTATGAATATATCCCTCTTTTTTTAACTGCCTCATTCCAGCGTCAACTATCGGAATTCCCGTAATACCATCTCGCCATTTCTCAAATAATTGCATATCTTTTTTCCATAAAAACTTATCATATTCTTTTTTGAAATTTTCCGTATGAAAATTTGGAACATGAAACAGAAGATAAACAGAAAACTCCCTCCATACGACTTCACTTATAAAATGATCTAAATCTGATTTCATCAAATTTAACTCTTTTACTTTATGCCAAATATATACAGGAGATATTTCTCCCCAATGCATATTAGGCGATAATCTCGATGTATGATTACTAGCCGGGAAATCGCGACCTATTTTATAATTACTTAAACCATTTTTGATAAAATTATCAAATTTTTTTAAAGCAGCATCCTCTCCTATCTCCCAATTAGCAATATCATCTTTATAAGAAAATAAATTTTCTAATTTTAATTCATTATATTTTATAAGATTATTAAACTTAGGTCTTGAAACCACTTTACGAACATTTTTTTGATAAACATGATTCTTAAAAGGAGTATATACCTTAAAGAAAGTACCATCATTCTTTTTAATATCTCCAGGCTCCCAAATATAACAAGAATTCTTTTCTATAACTTCTATTTTAGTTTCCTCACAAGATTTTTTTAACTTATCAACAATATTTATATTATAATCTTCAAAACACTTATTCATAAAAATTTTCTTAATTAAAAACTTTTTGCTCAATTCATTTATAATATCAATAATATTTTTTGAAGAAAAATTGATTTTATTATTTAAACTTTTATTTAAACTTTTTAAAGAGTGATATAACCATAATTTACTATTCTTACCTAAAGCAAACTCATCAGGAGCATAATCAAATAGAGAAAAGACTATTATTACATTCTCTTCTTTTCCAGCTTCAAATAAAGCAATATTATCTAGTTGTCTTAAATCTTGACGAAACCAATATACTGATATTTCTTTCATTTTATAAAAATATATATAATGATATATAATAAAAATACTCAAAAGTCAAATAATCCATTCTATTTTCTATTAGTAGAATATAAGATTTAAATTCTTTTTATCCTTCTTTGCGATCTTTAATCCATATACTAAAATGATAATCACCGTATATACATTTATTAATCACCTTACATAAGATAAACCAGTATCTTGATCTTTATCAATTAGCGATATTAGCAAAGATAGATCAGGTAGACTATATGCTGTCATCATATGATGGAAAATGCGCCTCAGGAGGAAATACTAGATTTTTTTCATACAATTAACAGTATTATTAATAGTACTGACTTAATAAAAGGATATCAGATTTATTCTAATACTGAAAAAAATCATGGCTAAGAAGTCGATCATTTTCATATGCATTTAATAAGTCATTTTAAAGCATAAATGTCTCGTTGCTTTGAGTATCTAAGTTAAGGTTTTCAAATATATTGACTTTTATTAAAATAATCAACTCTTCTTTACGATGTCTTACTTCTTTTGATCTAAGAAATGGTAAGAAATATTCAAAAATGTTAGAGTAAGTTGTAATGAGAAATTTTGTCGTATTTGTAAGTCCTCCAATAATTATTATATCGTTGTTATTTGCTTTAATAATGCTGTCTGATTGCTTTTGATCAATTGTTTTAAATGGAATTTCAATTTTTCCTGGTCCTGTTAGTCCATCAACAGAGGCGCTTGCTTTCTCTGATGTATCTGTGGATATCATTGGGTGAATATGTAAAATGACTTCGTTTTGATTGATTATATTTGCTGATGCTGAGAAGATAATTCCTAAAAACACATCTTGTAATTCATATTTAATCTTTTCTGATATAGGGCTGTTTGTATTTCCATCTTGGTTACTACTTTTATCGATTGTTAGTTGTTGTAACTCTTTAGTCGATTTTCCAAATTGCAATATACTTTTTTGATTATTAAACATCGATATTCTTGGAGAAGACAGTATCGCAACTTTTCCATGCTGTGAGGATAGTTTGAGAAGGTTAGTTAAAGCGTTACCCAAAGAATTGTAATTAGAAATAGTCTCTTTCAAATCTTGTATAAAATTGGTTTCTTTTGAGTCATTAAATATCTTTGTCCAATTTATATTAAAATTATTTGATTTAGTATGAGTAAACTGAATGATATGACCCTCTAATATAATTTGATATTTATAATTTTCATTAATTTTATTAATTATTTTTTCTGCATTATATAGTGTCTTTGGCATACCTTTAATTGTGATATGTTTTGAAGTTGTATTAATAAAAAATTCTTCATTTTCTTTTCTATTTACCAAAAGTGATATTTCACTTTTTAAGTCTTGCCAAAACTGATCTTTATATTTTGTGTTTACATTTGATGAACCACTTCCGCTTCCTGCTCTTTGTTGTCCGCTTGAGCTATTATTTCCGTTTCTTTCAAATCCATGATAATAGATTGGAAATACTCGTGATATTAATTGTGGAGGGTATATCTTGTAACCTTCTTGAGTTTTTATAAATCCAATACTAAATTGATTTACTAATTCATCAATAATCTCAGTCTCATTTGAGTTTTCTAAGTTAATAGAAATTCTTAAATCGGATGAAAATAAATTGATAATTTTTTTATTTAAAGTCTTTGTTAAAATTTTTGCTAACTCATTTAAAGAGATATTTCTTACATTTAATGAGTATTGTAGCATTTGTTCTTCTTGTACGACTTGATCTTTTATATTACTTTTAATAATAAAATTATTATCATTTATTTTTTTTACTTCGGCACTAAAGATGCATCCTAGTATTAATACTAATTTTTTCATATCATAATAATATTTTTTTTTTTATTAAAAGGAAATTATTTTTAATATTTTTTGTATATCTTCTTAGCGAACATTGTATTATTTAATATAGTAAGTTATTATAATGTAAGTTAATATGAGTTTAGATAAAATTATATACAAACTTTTCTTAGAAGAGGTTCAGTTTATTGACTTAAAAGCAGATGATTATAAAAAACAATTATATATCATAAAGTCTTTAGCTATGATTTTAAAAAATTTAAACTCTTTAAAAAATCACATCTATTGTACTCAGGCTTTTTTAAAATCAAATATTAAACAAATAGTATCAGATTATCTATGTGAAATGCGTAAAAATGAAGAAGATTAGTTCTTTTGATAAGAAGGGCATATAGTATTAAGTACACATTTGCCGCATTGAGGATTTCTTGCTTTGCAGATATAGCGACCATGTAATACTAAATAATGATGAGCGTCTTTCTTCCATTGATTTGGTACTTTTTCAAGTAACTTCTGCTCGACCTTAAGCACTGAATCATTTGCATTTGCTAAATGTAATCTCTTTGAGACTCGGTTGACGTGAGTGTCAACTGCTATCGTTGGTTGTTGAAAAATTGTATTTAAAATTACATTTGCAGATTTTCGGCCAATTCCATCTAACGATGTTAAGTCTTCTAAGTTATTTGGTATTTTGCCATCAAACTTTTCTTCAAGTTTTTTGCATAAAGATAAAATGTTTTTTGCTTTTGTCTTATAAAGTCCAATAGATTTGATCTCATTTTCTAAATCATATAAATTTAAAAACTCTTTTGGCGTTCTCGCTTTTGTAAACAATTGTTCGGTTACTTGATTTACTTGTTTATCCGTACTCTGTGCTGATAATAGTACTGCAATTGTTAAAGTAAAAGCATTAAAGTATTTTAATTCCGTCTTGGGTGCGGGAAATGTATCTGATAACTTTGTAAATATTTCATTTATCTTCATTTTTATTTTTATTTTAATCTATTTTCATTTAAAAGTCCTAATAAACTATTCATTTCTTTAAATAATTCTATTTTTGCTTTATATGGTAATGAATCTTTTGCTAAATCTTTTTTGATTAACATGATTTTTAAATATATCATGATTTTATTTTTGGCTGACAAGTTTTTTAACTCTAGTATCTTTAAAGATTCCGTATTTAAAAAATCAATTTCTTTATTTTGTAAAATTAATTCTTTTAAAGTATTAAAATAATTTGATGAAAATGAGATATTGTTTAAAATTTTTTGTTTAATTTGTAAATTTATATTTTCATAAAATCTTTTAACTCCAAGTATAATTAAAATATTGAGCTCAATATTATTGTATGAATAGTGATCTTGAATTAATGGCTTTATTGAAATATCCATCTTTTTAGAATAAATTTTTCTATTAATATAAAATAATATTTTTTTTCTTAAAGAAAAACTTTGCATTTTTTGAAGTAGCTTCTCAATGTCTGATTGCGATCTTCTAACTGTTGTTTCATTAAATGTATCGACAAATAGTATAAATATGATTTCTTCTATAAAGATTTTATATTGATCTATTTTTTGTGAATCGTATTGGTTTAAAAAATTATCTGGATCAATGTTGTCTTTTAATATAATTGCAGAAATTTCTTTTGAACCCATATCTAGATAAGGTATCGTAAGCTCAATAGTTTTTTTTAATGCATTTTTACCGGCAATATCACCATCAAAAAATAATATTATTTCTTTTGTGTATTTCCATAACTTATTTATATGAAATATTGTCAATGATGTTCCAAGAACTGCTACAGTGTTTGGAAATTTGCTGTCGTGCATTTTAATACAATCGATGTATCCTTCAACTACAAAGATACTTAAATGATTTTTTTGTAAAGCTATATTTTCTCCGTATAAGATATATTTCTTATGAAATAGTTTGCTTTCTTTTGAATGAAGGTATTTTGGCTTTATTGTATCATTGATCGCTCTTCCGCCAAATCCAATAATGTGATTTTTGTAATTCCTTATTGGAAACATGATTCGATTGAAAAATATGTTTCGATGATTGTAAGATAAAAGCCCTACTTCATACAAAAAGTTAACATCTATAGAATTTTTTTTTGCATATTCATATAAGGATTGATTGTATGATGCATATCCGAGTGAAGAAAGTATATTTCTTTTTTTTATAAATTCTTTATATTCATCTGTGGTGCTTTGTAATGTAAAAAAATTATTTACTTTTTCCATTATAGAAAATGTTTCTTTTGGTATCGTTTGCTTTGGAGCATCGAGTTGAATATTTAAGTTAAATTCATTGGCTATTTTTTTCGCTGCGTCAAATAATGGTATATTATAGTATTTCGAGACAAAATGAAACATATTGCCTTTTGCCTGGCACCCAAAACAAAAAAATAACCCTTTTGTATTATTTACAAAAAAAGAATCTGATTTTTCTTTATGAAATGGGCATATGCCCGCAAATTCATTTCCCTTTTTCTTTAAATTGATAACTTTACTGATAATATCTATTATGCTAATCTGATTTTGTATGTCCTCAAAGATATTATTATTTGTCTGCAATATTTTATTTTATGTCTATATATTTTAAGTTATTATTGGATCAAGATCAATCTAATTAATATATTTATCAATTTATTTTATTTTATTGAATTTTCTGAAAACTTATGTTATAATATATCTTATAATCATATATACTAATGTCAATAAATTTAATACCTATTACTGAAGAAGGCTATGATGACTTAAAAAAAGAGATGAAATATATTAAAGAAATCGAGTCTCCTAAGGCTACTAAAGCAATTGCTTCAGCTAGACTATTAGGCGATTTGTCTGAAAATGCTGAGTATCATGCGGCAAAAGAAAAACAAAGTCGATTATTATCAAGATTTAAATATTTAGATAATATCTTTAATAAAGCCTCCATTATGACTCGACCAACTCAATCAGATCATGTTGTATTTGGATCTTTTGTAAAAGTACATAACTTAGAAACTGATACTATTGTTCAGTATCATATTGTTGGAGATTATGAAAGTGATGTAAAAAAAAATAAGATATCCAATAAAACTCCTATTGCTAAAGCTTTATTAGGCAAAAAACAAGATGATATTGTAATTGTTGAGTTATTAGAAAGAGACATAGAAATAAAAATTTTACAGATATTTAATCAATCAATGGTATAGTCTTGTTTTATACTTTTAAAGTAAAAAATCATAATATTCAAAAAGTTAAGATAGATCTTGATATAAAAGATCATTATGCATTTGGGTGTAATTTGCCATTTGAAATAAAGAAAAAAGTATTGCAATATTTTGAACAATATAGTTACCCATTGCCTTATAAATTGTTTGAATTTAAACTCGAAGAAGATCTTAATGAGATAGATGAATTTGTTTTTATTACTCTAATTATGCTTTATGAAAGTTTTTTATTAAAATTGAATCTTAATATATATATTTATGGCTCTGAAAAGTTAGCCTTGGGTATTTTTGCCGCTTCAATTATTTCTAATGATGGAGTTCTAGTTACTTCTAAAAGGTATATTCAAGAGGCTGGAATAGTAACAAGAGAGCATTTGTATTATCTTAATTTTGCTCAAATAACTTTATACTCCGATTTCGTTCCCATGTTTAAAATGGAGGATTTTAATCATTCCATTCTTATCTCAAGGTCTATGTTAGTTGCTTTAGTTGGAGGTCATTCGTTTTATTTTCCTGATATCGAGTATCTTAAGGAAAATTTGCAAACGATATTAAATTCAATCTTTTTTAATATTTCATTTGAACAAATGATCCTCTGGACTTTTGACCAATCTCTAGTTCGAAATCTTGATTCTTTGATTACAGAATATAATATTTATTTTGATAATGATGAAGCGATTAATCATTCCTTTTTGATTTCTGATAAGTTGACGACAAAGAAAAAAGTGATTTTTATATCAACAGATATTTTAAATGATGTGACACTATACGTATCTAATAAAGATTTAGTTTCTATATCTCTCGCTGATTTATATAAAGTATTTCAAAGGCAAAAAGTTAGATATAATGGTTATGAGATTTCTAGTAATGAAAATATTAATATGGAATATATATCTTATTCGGAAATTGGTTTTAGTGACAAAGAAATTGCATTATTAAATTCTTTATGTAAGCGATTTAAATTAAATGAAAAGAAATATTTTAATATTTTAAAAGTTGCGAGAACTATTGCCGACCTTTCTGTAAGTAATTTTGTCTTAAAAGATCATATCTTTCAAGCCTGTGCTTTATGTGTTTTAAATTATTCGTATTGATTTAATATATTATATCGAAATTTTAAAATAAATATTTGCTTTTTCTTGTAAAATCTATTATATTTAATATAAAAGAAAGTATCATATGAATTTTAATATAAAAGATCTCATGAAAAAAATAGATAGTCAAAAACTATTAGAAGTTCGCCAAAAAGTTGAAGAGAAAAATTATGAGGTTGATAAACTAGGTTTGAAAATTGTATATAATTTAAAAAAAGAGATTATCTCTCTTGATTTCAATCCTTCTCCCGAGGCTAGGTTAGATCTAAATGCTAATCAAATAAATCAAATATCAAGCAGTATGCATACAAACATTACTGAATTATTTGCACAAATGCTACAATCTGAAAGGCATTTAGCGCAAAAATTATTGAAGGAAGACAATATATCGGACAGTCAGATGAAGTATATACAAGATGATCAAGGTAATATTGTTATACAAACAAAACTTGAAGGAATTTTTATAGAGATTTCTTTAAAAAAAGATTTTCATAAAACTACATTTGATACTAAATATTTTGGTATTACTGAAGCTCAAGCAGAAGCATTATCGGAATTGATGAAATCTGTATTATTATCTATATTGGAAAATATGAAAACAATAGAACTACAAATAGCAAAAGAAATGTTTTCATTGTAAAATATTATCTGTAAAATATTTTTTAATCAATTCTGCTATTTTAGTTCTATTGGCTTTTAAGTTATTGTGAAGTAAGGTTTCTAGCAAAAAGCTTTCTTCTATTTTTATATATTCTTGTAGACTTTTGTATATTTTAAATATATCTATATATAATAAATAGTATTGGCGTATTTCAGTATCATTTTTAATTGTGATATGCAAAGTGTTATTAATTAATAAATTTTTTATTTTAAAAAAAGAGATCATTTCTTGTAATTTATTTAATAAGAAGGCTTGTATATTATTTTTAATTGAAATATTTAATTTGATTGTTAAATCTTTATTATGTCCGACTGAAATATATATCATATTATCATAAATTAAAAAACATATAGATAGTATTTGATATATCATTAAATTATTGTTTAAAATAATATGAACATTTTTTTGAGACAGATTTAAAGGATTATTTATATATGATTGTCTTGTTTGATTGATTTTTGATATCATGGTATGTAAAGAAATATTATTTAATCTATAAAAGTAGTTTTTAGCATTTTGGATCATATTGTTGATTTTTATTTTTTCTTCTGTTAATATCACTTCATTTAAATCATATCTCTCTAAAATCTTGATTAAGTTATTAATATTTGTTGTGTTCTGTATATCAAATAAATTAAAAAATAACTTTTCCTGTGTGTGCGAGAATTGCAATAAATAATTAATTTTGATATAGTCTTTTGTTATAGTAGTAACTTCATTATGAATAAATTTATTAGCACAAATCAGTATTAATAAAAAATATAATACAAAAATATATAAGTGTAAAATATTTCTCCATGAATCGAAATATAACTCATTTAGAAAAAGTATTAAATAAGATTGGTAAAGGATTAAAGACAAAATGCATTTAGTAATACTTTGAGAGAAAAATACAATGTGTTTATAAATAGATGCTGCTATAAATATCAAAATAAATATTATATATGATGAATGGAAAATAAATAATATAGGCATCATAAAAACTATCATATCAATGTGTATATAGTATATCTTTTGTATAAAATATATTATATTTAAAATTGTCAGGCAGAAAAAAATAGCCGCTAATATAAAATATTGCAAATATATCAAGCATAATATGAGTATTGCATTAATTATACTATATAGTTTTAGCTCATATTTATGTTTTTTATTAGTAACGATTATATAGTAGTATATAAAAGAAAAGATAGTTATATAGTTCTCACTATATACTGGAAGATTTAAATAGTAAAATAAATATTTGACAAAATACATAGTAGCTATTGATCCTAAAGTTATTTGCCATTTTTTCTCATATTCTTTATAATTGTTATATTCATAATACATGAAAATGATATGAATTGCGATTATAACAAAGAGATTAAAAATATCAAGATCGATCATACAGATAAAAAATAATATTAAGTTATTGTATTGAAGATTATTGTTATATATATAGAAGATATATTCTAAGGTTATTAAAACATAAAATGAATGAACAAAATCAATGCAGTAGTAAGATAATGTATATAATAATAGTAAAGCTAATATCGAAGTATAAAATAATATTTTTTCTCTTTTGGTATATATAAATTTTCTTAGCATTAACAGCAATACAACAGATAGTGTAACGTTTAATTCTATTGTTTTTAGAATCATATTATAGATAATATATAATATAGCCTTATATAGTTTTATCATATTGAATTTTTAAATTATGTATTAAATAAAGTTTTCTATAGATGAATAAATTATTTGCAATTTGCTCATGATTAAATAATTTTTTTTTAGCATCATTAATCTCATTAATAAAAATATAAAACAAGTGTGACAGAAAATTATTGGCTTCATTTTCTTGTCTGATATGGAGTATTTCATTGTTTTGAAATGACATGAACTCAATTTCAAAAATATTATTCTTGCATTTTATTTTTGTATTAGAAAGTAAAGCTAAAGATAGTAGGTTATTACTAATTTTAAAATTATTTTTTACATAGAACATGATTTTTTTTATATTACTTATTTTTGCAAAGAAGATATTAAAATCAGTTTGTCTAGTATTTTGTAATATTTCATTGATTAGTTGAAAAAATTTTTCTTTATTGACAAATACTGTATTGGATTCTTGAATATGAAAATGATATTTTATTGTTTTTTTGTATATATTTGAATATAGATAAATCGCTTCATGCACTAATTCATAAATATTAGTTTTTGATATCTTGCCATGATCTATATATTTTGTATTATGACAAATAACATTTAGACTTTCAAAATATAAATATAGTTCATTAATAATATGTACGTATTTTTTATGCTTAGAATATCCATGATAAGTCATATCAAATTCTATATCAGTCAAAACTTTGTTGATTTTTTTTGTATTAATGAGATAATATTTCTGAAAGTATTTATTTGTTTCTTTATATAATATATTATAAGTATTTAAATATTTATTTATATATTCTTTGTATACTGAAATACAGTCATTATCAAATATAAATATTCGTACTAGATTAAATGTAATATACAAAAACCCAAAGATTGCTATAGCTATGTAGCTTTGCATATAAAGTAAAGTGATATTGACAAGAGTAAATATGAATATATGAAAATTTTTATGAGAAAATAATGTGGCAATTAATATATTAGCCATTATATATAATAAATTAAGCGTCGGATAATCAAGTATTAAAAGATATAAATGCAGCATCGTAAATCCAAATAATAATAAATAAGTCATATGTTTAGCTTCTTGTATGGAAAAGTAAAATATTATGTAATATACTAAAATATAAGAGTTTAAGATAATATCAGAAGTAAATAATTTAGTGTGAAAAGGCAAGATATTTAAGAGTTCAAAAATTAACATTAAATAATTAATTTGATAATATTTGATATTGAGCATAAATAAATTATATATTAAAAAGCTTACAATATCAATTTAATTTTTTATGCTAATATCATATTTTGTACCATATTGAGGGCCATATATATATTTATCGTTATTTCTTATATGATGTCTCATAATATTTAACAGAATAATATTTATGATATGATCTATAGGGCTATATAGAGTAAAAAATCGAACTTCTATAATATCTTTTTTGATACGAATGCCAGAGAAGCGATTATTTGGCCCCCAAGAGATATACTGAGGAGTAAAGGTATCATTATGTAGTAGTCTATCGTTGTTTTGTAATAGTAAATATTTATTATGAAAGAAGAATTGACATAAATTTTCACATAAATTAAAGATATCCTTTTTCTTATATTGCGTAATAGAAATATTTATATGTAAACCATTTGATATTTCTTTATAAAATGAATTAAAAACACAATGCTTATTGGCTTGAATGATATCATTTATAACCCCCTCCCATAATGCTATTATTTTGATATCATTTGTTTTATAAAAAATAATTTCATATTGATTTTTGTGTTTTTCTTTTTCTATTTTAAATAGTTTATGTTGCAACAAAATATTATGTTGATTATTGTGAAATATAATATAGTCTTTTGATGAATAAAATTCTATTTCAATACCAAAAAAAACTTCTTTTTTTAAAGAGGAAAATAATTCTTCAGTATTCTGATTTATAAATTTTATCATATATTATAAATATCAATAAAAATTACTAAGTCAATAAATAATACACGAAAATTGTGTTATGGCGAAGAAGACGGGACTTGAACCCGCGACCTCCTGCGTGACAGGCAGGTGCTCTAACCGACTGAGCTACTCCTCCGTATATCAATATTGTATAAGAAAAGATATTAAAAATCAATAGATATTTTTTAACTTTTTAATAAATTTTGTTTTTTATCTAATAGAATCTTTCCGGTCATAACATTTTTGATATATTTCTTGATTCTATTTTCTATTTGCCTCACTCTTTCGCTTGAGATATTAAATTCTTCAGCAATTACTCTTAGCGCCTTCTTCTCTGATGCGATAAATCGATGATAAATAATATACTTCTCTCTTTGGTTTAAAGTGTTCCAAACTGAATTTAGTATATTCATGTTTTTCTTATTCTCCTCTTGATATATTATAAACTCCTCTTGAGAGATTGCGTTATGTGATAAAAGGTCAATTTGACTTATATTAGAATCGCTTATTGGTGTATCAAGAGAAAGGTCTGGAATAATGCTGATTGATTTATCTGATGTAAATAAAGTCTTGTGTACTTTCTTTTGATTTTGTTTGATTATTGAGATATTGGATACAATGAACTCTTGAATTTTAGCTATAATCCACCAGTTTGCGTATGTTGCAAACCTCACTTCTTTTGATAAATCAAATTTATTTAATGCTATGATAAGGCCTATATTACCAGATGAAATCATGTCTAGTGTATCAATGCTACTATATTTTCTTTTAAAGTGCTTCTCTACAATAGACACTACTAATCTTAAGTAACCATTAATAATGCGATTAAAGGCTTTTTCGCATTTTTCTGTTTTGTATTTTCTTATTAATTCAATTTCTTCGTGATGTTCAAGTACTGAGTATTGATTTATTTTTTGTTTATAGTGTTGAATTGATAATGTATTATTTGACATAGTATTCAGTATATATACAATATAAGTCTAAATTTTGATGAATCAAGTCATAGTTTTTTTTTTTATTTTTAAAAAAAATATAATATTTTATTGAAATAGTTTGATATATAGAATATAATATCTCTGTACTGAAGCAATCTTAAAAAATGAATATCAAACTTGACTCTGACTCTGATAATGACTCGGAAGATTCTCTTCTTGCCGAAAGTCATTTTACAGATAATAAAGAGGAAACAGAAGAAGATGAAGCTATTGATACTAGCGCTTTTATTGGAGAGGATAATACAAAGAAATATCTTCAGCAAGAAGTTAATCGTGTAAAAATGATTGAGTCTAGAGAGGAAGAGATTATTTTAGCAAAAAGTATTTTTGATAGCACTCAAGAAGTTAAAAGTCGATTATGTCAGTTTTCTAAAATTCATTCTTTTTGGTTGAACTTATATGATGATTTAAAAAGAAATCGAGTTTTAGCTAGAGCTATTATTGGAGTATCAAATGATAATATAAAAAATTTATTAGACGTAGATGGAGTGGTTGTTGAAAACGAAATTGATATTACTTTAAAACAAGAATTAGTGGAAAAGCTCGATATCATATGTGGTATAATTAACAATAATGAATTTACTTTTGATGATTATGATTTAATTGCAAAGCAAACTGAAATTTTATCTCAGCATATTGTAGATCTAAATATTCAGAAGTTGGTTTTTGATAATATGATGTCTGAGATTCGTAATTTAAGTTTTGAAATAAATAAAATTGAGAGAATTTTACTGGATTTTTTAACTGATAAAAGTTTTGAAAAAGATGATGCTATTCTGTTTATAGATTTATTTCTAAAAAGAGAGACTATGGAGCTAAAATATCAAAGTTTTTGTAATGAAAATAATAAGTTTTTTAATGAAATAAATGAGCAGTTAGATGTTATTTGGATGGCAAATAAACTTAATTATTCAGTCTTTAAAATGCTTTATAAAGAGTTAATATTATCTTGGAATAAGATGAAAAAAGCTAAAGATCGAATGACTCAAGCAAATATGAGATTGGTGGTATCTATGGCGAAGAATAAACGTTATATTAACAAAGGGTTGAGCTTCTTGGACTTGATTCAAGAAGGTAATATTGGCTTAACTCGAGCGGTTGATAAATTTGATTATAGAAAAGGTTATAAGTTTTCTACTTATGCTACTTGGTGGGTTCGTCAGTCAATTAGTAGGGCAATTGCCGATCAGTCTAGAATAATTAGAGTTCCAGTGCATACAATAGATGCCTATAATAAGATTTTAAAAGCTATGAAACAGATGGAAATGCAGTTTGGATATGAGCCGACTTCAGCAGAAATCGCTGAGAAATTAGGTATTCCTGAGTCTAAAGTCCAAAAGGTATTAAGAGTTAGTCGAGATCCTATCAGTCTAGAGACTACTTTAGGAAAAAATTCTGGAAATAATACTTTAGGTGATTTTATTACAGATAAAAGTAATACTTCTCCTTTTAATTTATCTGTAGAAAAAAATTTGGCCTCTATTATTAATACCGTTTTGCTTGAGTTGACTCCTAGAGAAGAAAGGGTTTTGAGAATGAGGTTTGGTAAAAATATTTTTGAATATACATTAGAAGCTACTGGAAAGTATTTTAATGTTACTCGAGAAAGAATTAGACAGATTGAAGCTAAGGCTTTGAGGAAAATTCAGTCGCCAAGAATGTCAAATGTTTTATATCCTTTTAAACTTGATTCGGAAAATAATATTTAGTTGTTATGAATTTTATCTCATCACAAAGATAATAAATTATCTTTTAATGGATTTTATCTCATCACAATGGATTTTATCTCATCACAAAGATAATAAATTATCTTTTAATGGATTTTATCTCATCACAATGGATTTTATCTCATCACAAAGATAATAAATTATCTTTTAATGGATTTTATCTCATCACAAAGATAATAAATTAT